>NZ_JBFBDO010000007.1:0-146604 GCF_040683335.1 Kitasatospora sp. NPDC093806 | reverse complement strand
ATTCCGTCACGGTAGTGACGGCGCGTCATGTCTCCGGAGGAGACGGCGCGCCGTCACTACCGTGACGGAATGCTGCGGCGTCGCTCCGCGACGCTAGCTGGCTGGAGCGGCGTGGGGGGCGGACGGCTCGATGCAGTGGGTGATGGCGGTCACCGCCGGCCCGATTCTGATCTCTGTAATGCGAACCAGGTTCCTCGGCAGGTGGTTCGCTCAGAGCTGGCTCTGAGCTGCTAGTTCATGGGGATCGGCTTGGGCCGGGTGTTCCGTGGCTGCTGTGCGGCCTCATTCTAGCGGTCTCAGCTGCCTCCGGGCTCGTTCCGCCTCCGGCGGAACGAGCGGTCTGTGAGGGGCGAGCCAGGCGATGCCGTTTCCTCTACTGCAGAGGTTTTCGTGACCCTCGGTTAGGCTAAAGTCAGGTCTAAACCTTTCCCTTTGGTTTAGACCACTCTACTTGGCAACTAGAGAATGAGAGTTGGTCGGCCGATGTTATGTAACGGGATGTCGACGGCTTGCGGGTCCTCATGTGTAATGCCACTGAGGCAAGGTGTCGGCGATACAGAGCTGATCGACCGGGCGGGTTCTGTATCGCACACGGCTGTTCTTCGCCACGGCCGGTTGTCGGCAACGGGGCGCAGCAGGCCCGTGATGAACTCGTGGGCAATTGCTTGGCGTTGAGGGCTGACGCGGGCCCATCCAGTGAGTGCGCCTGGCCCAGGTTCCCGGCCGGGTTCGGGCGTCAGGTGTTGGGGGTCGTGTGGTGGGGCTCCGCCGGCGGGATGGTGAGGTTGTGGTGGGTGAAGAGGGTGGTGAAGAACTGCTCGAGGAGGGGGCCAGCGTGGTGTCGGTTGCTGAGTTCGGTGGAGCTGAATCGGTAGACCTCGTAGCCGCGGAGCTTGAGGTCGCGGTCGCCACGGACGGTGTCCTCGTACGCCTTGGCGGTTGCGTAGTGGTGGCGGCCGTCGACTTCCAGGACGGCGCGGTGGCCGCCCGGTAGGAGCATGAGGAAGTCCATCCGGTGGTTCAGCAGGGCTTCGACGCCTCGCTGTTGGACGGTCTTGTGGTCCCAGTGCAGCCAGACCTCGGGGAACAGGGCGGGCAGGGTCCAGGCGCGGGCGCCGTAGATGCGGTGGTAGAGCCGGTAGAGGTCGCGCTGGGGAGAGATGTCTTCGCTGGGCATGGAGGCCAGCAGGCGGTTGTAGAGGTCCTTCTTGGCCTGCTCGGTGTCGTCGGTGCCGGTTTTCTCCTGCCACCACTGCTGCAGGTCGCACCAGCGGATGCCGTCCGGGCCAATGAGCCGGTCGTAGACGAGGACCTGGTTTGTCCCCTGCAGGACTTCGAGATCGTTGTCGACGACGCTCAGGAAGCGGATGTCGGGCTTGGCGGTGGTGGCGAAGATCAGGGTCTTCGGTCGGCGGGCGGCGCCGGGGCCGGTGCGCAGGAGCTGGAAGTGTGGGTAGCCGTCGCGCTCGCCGGTCTGCTCGAGGCGGATTGCGGTCGGTGCCAGCGCCGTGTTGACCGTCTCGACGAGGCGGCCTTGGGCGCCAGCGTCTGGGAGGGTGGCCGGGTCGACCAGGGCTTCGAGGAAGCGGGTGAACCTGGCGGAGCCGGCCTCGAAGACCCCGAGCTGCTCGAACAGTTCCTCCGCCGACCAGTCCTCTCGGTTGCGGAACACGTGCTGGTGGATCCGGGCCCGCAGGCTCGTCGTCGATGATCCCGTCCACAGCGCCATCGGGTCGTCGTCCAAGTGCCAGAAGCGTTCCAGTGCGCGCTCGAACCTGTCCTGGCGGTAGAGCAGCTCGTCGAGGTTGATCGCGGCGGCCAGCTCGCGCCGCACCCGGCCCGGGATCTCGATGACCGTTCCGGCGTCCCAGACGGCGTCCTCAAGGGCGAACCGCTCCTTCCCGCGGACGGACACCTGCGGGGAGTCGAGGAGGCGCTGCGCGGTCTGGAGGAGGCCGCCGTCATCCGGGAGTGCCTTGAGGCAGGCTTCCAGGCGCTGGCTCTTCGAGCCTGTGTCTGCCGCGGGTATCGGTAGCCCGAGCTCGGGCCCCAGCTCGGTCAGTTGGCGGTGGGTACAGGAGTGGAGCTCCCACACGGCTGTGCTGACCGCTTCTCGCAGCTTCGTCGGATTCGCCGCCACGGGCCGAGTGTGGCAGACCCCTCGGACAGCTGTCCCAGAAGCGGCGCAGCCGCCGTCCCGGCAAGCTCCGGGGGCGGCGGGTTGGCGGGAGGTGTTGACTGGGTCCTGGCTGTCAGGGGCCGGCGGCGGGTTCAGGCGCCGGGTGGCCATCTCGTAGTGGTGACACACTGTCTCGCATCGGCCGGAGCGCCTCGGTCCGCAGCCTAACGTCGCGCCGCTACCGCTCGGCCTCCGCCAGCGCGAGTAGCCGCTCAACTGACACAAACGTTGCGTCGAACGTCTCCTTGTAGCCGCCGATCGGCATCTGCGCGTCGCTGAGGAACACGGGGTGTCCCTCAGCTCTGAGCCGGCGGATCACGCTCTGCTCAACGTGGTAGGCGTCCGCGCCTGTCAGGAAGTCGAGTTGGGCGAATAGCGTCCACCCGCGGCCCCTGAAGCGTGCGATGCGGTCCTCGCGAGTCCGCAGCCCAGTGATCCCGATCTTCACCGCGCCATAAGCAGCATGAGAGAGGATGTACAGCCGTGCCGGGGCGCCCGGGTCCAGACCGTAGCGGGCGCAATGCTGGCAGCACTCACCCCTGTTGCGGACGTTATTCAACCTGGGGGAGGAGGTCTTCTCGCACCGCTCGCACAACGAGAGCCAGGGTGAGGCGACGTTCTTGAACGGCTCCAGCGGGCGGAAGCCGACGGCCCGCATGTCTGCGACGGCCTCCAGCGGGTCGCCCGGCCCGTAGCGCTTGCAGAACCGGCAGCCACCGATTCGGCTGGTCACGTTGTCGTACCGTGGGGCAACGATGTGCCCCGCTGCAACGCACTGCGACAGCCACGGTTTGCCGGTCCCAAGGAAGTCCATCAGCACTATGAAGCCGTGCTCCAGCATTGCCGCCCTGGCCTCGGCCGGGTTCTTTGGGGCGTTAGGAGCACACCAGATGCAGGCCCCTTGGCCGTTCATCACGTTGTTTCGGTTCGGATAGATGACCTGCTGGCACGGGATGTGACGGCACATCCAAGGTTCGCGAGCCCGGCCTGGGTAGGGTTCCAGGGGCTCGGCTTTTCCCAGTCGGCGCATGTCAGCTGCCGCGACGTCGGCGGGAATCGAAGGGGGCACGGCAGATTTCCTTCCGGGGCTGACGTGGTCTTGGTCGACGGCGGGCGGGGCCCTGCCAGCGGAGAACGTGCTCCGGCCTCGTCTACTGCTCCGGGTAGGTGGTGAGGTACTCCAGCACGGCGGAGAACACGGTCACCATGTCGTTCAAGTCGACTGTGCTCCGGAGGACCACGGAGCTTCCCTGCCCGCCGCCGCTGTATCCGTAGTACCGAGGGTGGCCCCTGCCGTTCGACTTCGTGGGCTTGAACCCGTCGTCTTCTGGTGCCACCACCATTGTCTGGACGGTCGAGCCCGCATGCTGCACGAAGCTGCGGTGGGAGAGCCAGTCTCGATGTTGGTCCGCCAGTTCTCCGTCGGCCTCGGGCGTCGCCCCTGGGATCCCAACCATGATGCGGATCTCGAAGGGAGTGTCCGTACCGCCTCTCGGACCTCTCGGGTTGAGGCGTTGGATCTCGGCGACGACGTAGCCGTCCGATGTCTCTCGCCAGGCGCAGATGTTCGCGGCTCCGCTCTGAGACCGCTGCTTCGGCTCGAAGATCGTGCCGGGTGGGACGGCAGTCTGCGTGATGCTCGCCAATCGCCGCAGACGCAGTGCGTCGCTCAGCGCAATGGAGGCCTGGTGTGCCGGTCCGGTTGCCTCGGCCTCCAGTTGCGTGAACTGCTGGAGTGCGCGGACGGACAGGAGCCGGGCAAGGTCATCCGTCGAGCGATTCCAGCTGGCGAGGAGACCAGGGAGGGTGAGCTGGCGAGACCAATGGCTCGGCTCGTTGGGGATGGGATCGGCGTTCGGGCCCACCAGGTAGCGGGCTGATATCGGTATGCCCTTAACCTCTGCCCAGGCGTCGTATGCCGCGAACTGATCGCCGTGAGCACCAGCACCGAGCTTCACCTCCATCACCCTGCTCTCGATGTCGTCGAGCAGGACGATGAAGTCGGCCCGGCCTGCTGGGGCCCCTCTGCCTGCGTTCACCGAGGCCTCCCGCCAGACGGTGACCCTGCCTGGTGCCAAGAGCAAAGCAGACCGGAGCGGCTCAGGGTCGAGCTCGGCGAGGAAGCACAGCAGGTTCGACCAGTCGTCCTCGGTTCGCAGCAGGCGCGTCAGTCCGTATGTCACGGCCGGACGCTACACGCCACCTCTGACAACCGGTGGCAGGGCTGGGGTACAAGCTGCTGGCGACTTTGCACCCCCTACCGCCCGCCAGCGTCGGCCGGCAGCTTCCGGTCATCGCACAGGCCCGGCCCCCGGCTGTGGCCTCAGCGCCGCCAGGGCCCGCTGGCGGGCAAAACCGCGACCTTCTAGGAGCGCTGCTGCCACTCATCATGCTCCAAGAACCGTCGCACACCATCGACGAGTGCCTGCGGAGCCTCGGGATCGGCGGCGAGGCTTCCGAAGCCCTCCGCGACGTCCAAGTGCTGCGGCATTCCTGGACCGGGCCAGCCCAGTCCTCTTCGAGTAGGTCGGCACAGGCTTACGTCGGCCGGCGGTCGACGGGCACCTCTTCCTGAATCCGGCTAACTGAGGGCAAGCTGGGGGCTGGAGGTCAGGCACCGAGGCCGACGTGGGCGACGTAGGTGTAGGCGCCCCAGTCGGAGTCAAGGTCGGCGATGACGTCGTCCCAGATCTCCTCCAGCTTCGCCTCGTCGCCGGCGGCCATGGCGTCGACGGCTTCGTCCCAGACGTAGCGGACCTGGATAGTGCGTAGGCGGAGGTTGTCGCGGCGGCGGGGCTGGTCGACGAGGTCCTGGTTGACGGGGTGGATCTCGACTCGGGTGCCGCGGCCGGCGTTGTTGAGGTGCTGCTTGAAGCCGCCGGGGTTGGTGAGGACGTTGTGGGCGCGCAGGTTCCAGTAGGCGGTGTCGATGGCTTCGAGATTGTGGGGGCGGGGGCGCTGGGTGCCGTGGGTCCAGGCGCGGATGGTGCGGGGGGTGGCGGTGATGCCGGCGTCGCTGAGGGCCTGGGTGCCGCCGGTGGTGGTGGTGAGATAGCGCATTCGGGCGAGCAGGCCACGGCGGGTGGTGGGCGGGGATTTGATGCCGCCTTCGATGATCATGCGCTCGAGGGCGTCTTCGAGGGCGCGGCCGAGGGCGATCTTGCCGTGGACGTTGCCGGGGTCCAGGTGGGCGCCGTACTTGCCGAAGTTCTTCCATCCGTCGGTCGACACGTTCAGGCGGCCTTTCGGGTGCGCGGGAGGGTGTACTGGTCCTTGAGCTTCATCTGGGTGGTGAGGCGGCCCTCGGTGAACACGGTGCGCCAGTCGGTGCTGTCGCTGGTGGTGTGGAGTTCGTCGGTGCCGCGCAGGGCGACGATGGTCAGGCCGTGGGTGTGGGCGCGGTGGGCCTTGTACCAGAGGTTGGCGAATGCCTGGGAGCGGATGATGTGCATCCAGTCCGGGCGGCGCAGGTCGCGGTTGTGGGTGGATTCGCCGATGGTGGAGACGAACTTAGCGTAGATCGCCTTCACGTAGGCCTCGGTGACGGTGTCGGCGGTGGTGATGGCGTTCTCGCGGGCGAGGGTCAGGACGCGGCGGTACTTCTCCAGCAGGCTTTCGCTGGCGCCGGAGGTCCAGGCTTCGCTGATGTGGGGGGCGTCGGCGAGGCCGAGCTTGTGGCAGCGGATCAGCAGGCGAACGGTGGCGTCGTCGAGAAGCACCGGGCCACTCTCGCGGCGGTTTCCGATCGGGTCGGGCAGGTGGGGGTGCTGCCAGACGGGGCGCTTGGGCAGCAGGTAGATACCGGAGCGCTTCGGGTCGAAGCCGCCATCGGGCTGGTGCTGCAGGGCGCCGATCGGCAGGTGGGTCTTCAGGGCGGTGCAGTAGGCGGCGTTGGTGTCCAGAACATCGACCGCCACCGGCAGCAGCCGGCCCTTGCGCAGGTCGTCGAGGAGGGCGACGTTCTCCCACTTGTGGCGGCCTTCCCAGATGTCGTCGGCGCCGTTGCGGGACTTCTTGCGCAGGAAGTCCAGGGTCTCGGGGTAGACGGTGTGTTCGTAGGTGGCGCCGACGCGGGTGGCGTCGAAGAGTTCCATGCCGTTCGGGATGGCCTTGTTCTCCAGCGCGGCGATCGCGGCCTCGGTGTCGCCGCCGTGCTCCTCCAGGGCCTGGTCGACCGCCAAGCTGATCATGTCGAGGTAGTAGCTGTAGTCCCGGTCCGCATACCCGGCGCCGCGGGCGGCGGCCGCCCGGGCGCCGCCGGAACGGGCGGGGCGCAGCGGCTGGTTGCCGGTCTCGAAGGTGGCAGGAACATCCGCGGCAGGGCTCTGCACGGCGGGTGCGTGGGACGGGCCGTGGGCGCCCTCGGCTGCCTCGGTGGCCAGGGTGGTGCCGGGAAGCGGCATAGCGGGCTCCGGGAGGCCTTCGGTGGTCGTGTCGGGTGTCTGAGGCACCTCCGGTGCCTGGGCGGGGCCGGCAGAGGGCGCGCCGGGCGCGGCCTCGTGGTCGGGGGTGGGGTCGGTGAAGCGGGCGTGAGCCGGGTCGGCGGCCAGGGTGAGGGTGGCGAGGTGGCCGAGGTCGCGTTCGGCAACAGCGAGGCGGACACGGCCGCCGCCGGTGCCGAAGGTGGTGGGGGTGGTGTCGGGGGTGAGGGTGAGGGTGACGTCGGCGGCCAGGGCGTGAATGAGGTCGGGGTTGTCGGTGTCGAGGGCGGCGAGCACCGGGAGGTGGTGGGTACGGGCGAGGTGGGCCAGGGCCTGGCCCGCGTCGGCGAGGGCGGGCGTACCGGACAGCGGCAGGCGGGGGTCAGGGGTGGTCTGGAGGCGGTCGACGACCACGAGTGCGAGGTCGGGGACGTCGGCGGCGGTGGTAGTGATCGCTTCGGCGTCCAGGCCGCTGCCGTCGTCGATCAGCAGCGGCGCCGCGGCGAGGAGTTCGGCGGTCTGGGCGACGGCCTGGCGCTCGGTGTCGTCGAGGGATTGGGCGCGCAGGCGGCGGTAGTCGGCCGGGGTGTGGGCGGCGATCACGCGGGCGGCGATGTCGGCCCGGGTCAGCCCGGAGGCCGCGTACAGGACGGTGCGGTGCTGGTCGAGCGCGGTGGCGCGGGCGGCACTGATCGTCAACAGGCTCGCTCCCGTGCCGGGGGCGCCGGCGACCAGGTAGAAACGGCCGGGCTGCAGACCTCCCAGGGCCTGGTCGAGGGTGGTGATGCCGGTCGGCAGGCCTGCCGACCGGGTCTGCTCGCCGTCGCTGGCCGTAGCCGTGGCGGGGAGCAGGGTGTCCAGGGCCGCCCCCAGCGGGGCGAGCCGACGGCGCGGGGCCGACGGCACCACAGCGGCGGGCGCGGACGCAGGCGCAGCGGCCGCAGCTGACGGACCGTCGGACGAGGCGGGTTCGGTGGCTGCAGCGGACCCAGCAACTGGAGCAGGAGAGGCGGCAGCGGACCCGGTGGCCGTTGCGAGGGGGGCGCTCGCGGGGCGGGACCCGGCGGCCGGGGTCTGCGCGGCCACGGCCTCCGGTGAGGCGGCGGGAGCGGTGATCGGCGGGGCGGGTGCGATGACCACTGCAGTGGGGGGCACCGCGGACGCACTGGGCGGTGGCGGTGTCGTAGTGGCCGGGAAGAGGGCGGTGGCGCAGGCCAGAACGGCTACAGGCCGCTTGTGGCGCAGCAGCACCTGCGGGGTACCGGCGGCGGCCTGGGCGACCAGGTCGCCCAGGACGGGGCGGGCCTCGGCGATACCGAAGGCCGGCGAGTCGGCCGTGGCCAGGCCTGCCGTAGTGGCCAGGTGGGCGGAGACAAGCAGGGCCCGTTCCCCCTCGCCGCGGGTGAGTTCGGTGATGGTGCCTTGCTCGGCGTCCCGGATGAGCTGAGGCAGCAACGGCCGGGCCTTGTGCACGCCCAGCGACATGGCTGGCACTCCCGGACCGGCGGTGATGGGGTCGGGCGGCGGAACGGACGCGGCGGGCACCGGGGCCTCCAAGACGGCGCAGCAGGAACAGCAGCCAAGAATGTAACGCCAACCCTAGCATGCACGATACATAAAAAGAGTGTGGTGAGCTGCAAGATTCGAGCAGGTCATCTGTGGTGCAGGTGTGCTGTCTGCCGATCAGATATGTAATGGAGCATCGTTGCCGGAGCGCAGCGACGGTCGGCGTGAGGGCGGAAGCGGCGAAGCAGACGGGCGGAGTCGCCGGGTTTCGACGCTGGCGAGGTTTCGGCTCGGTCTACCTGGCCGAGGGTCCGCAGGCGAAGCGGGGGGCGACTGGTTCCAGTAGTCATACGAGAGCGAGCGCGTGGATGTCGCCTCGCCCGCTGGTGACGTACAGGATGCCGTCGGCGAAAACGGGTTCTCCCTGTCGTGAAGGGTCCCACATCAGCTCGTAGGAGCACCGCAGTTGCCCGTTGCCGATGTCGCACATAAGCATTCGGCCGGCGCGGTGGGCGGCGTAGAGATGATCGCCTGCGAGAAACGGCTGGGCAACGAAGCCTCCGGAGGCACGCCTGCGCCACCGTTCCTCGCCACTCATGGCGTCCAGGGCAGTCAGGGTTCCGACGGTTGCTGCGACAATGACGGTGCTGCCGTCGATGAGCGGGGCGAGCGTCGTCGCGAGGCGGGTCGTTGTGCTCCACAACGGCGCACCTGTCCGTGTGTCCACGGCATGGATGCTGCCCGAACTCCCCGCAAGGTACAGCACGTTACCGGTCACGACTGGGTGGCCTGCGATGGTCTCGTCCAGGTCGTACGTCCACCGCTGCGTTCCATCACTCCTGTTGAGGGCGGTCAGGCGTTCGCAGTGCGTGGAGAGATGCTCCACGACGTGCACTGCCGAGTCGCTGAACGCGAATCGCGCTGACAGCATGCCCTTGGCCGTGTGGGACCACTTCTCGGCGCCGCTAGTTGTGGAGATCGCCACCACCCGGTTGCTCTCGGGCAGGCTAGCCGGGCTATCGTCCGCAGGCGATTCGGCGTCGCCGATCACGAGGACGCTGTCGCCCATGGGGACAGGGGCGGCCAGGAGGTTGCCCGGGCTGGGCGCGCTCCAGCGCAGTGCTCCGTCCGAGGTTTCGATGGCGTGCAGGTCACCGGTCGGGCCGGGTGCGTAGAGCGTGCTCGCGATGACGGTGGCGAAGGTGTCTTGCACTCTTAGTTCCCGCTCCCACCGGATCCGGCCGGTGACCAGATCGAGTGCGCGCAGACGTCCTGCTGCGGCCGCGATGTAGGCGGCGCCGTCACCGAGCGCGGGCTCGCCCCGGTAGGCCAGACGATGGGGTCTGCGCTCTTCTCCACTTGCGGCATCGAAGATCCGCAGAAGGTGGCCATCGCGGACTGCAAGGGTTCCCTCGCAGATGCGGGGTTGGAGGATCTGGCGGGAGCCGGTCGGAACGCACCACAGCGGTGTGGGCGGGCGGCGCCTGCGCACCGGCGTGCCGCCCCTTGCGCGGCTGGCAGGCTCCGGGAGCGGTTGGGGTGTGCTCTCGGGGCCCGCCCATGTATCGATGAACGCCTCGAGTCGTACAGTGATCGCATCGACCGTCCGGGGCGAGAGCTCGTTCTCCACCGGGACCGGGACGGCCCGGGGAGCCTGGTCACAAGCGCCGAGGCACTCCGTCAAGTTGACCCAGAAAAGCCGTTCGGTCTCGGCGTCATAGACGATCCCGACCACAGGGATGCGGTAGTTCCGCCAGTCCTCGAAGTGATCGCCCACGGGGATGGCGTAACCGTGCTTCCGGCGGTACTTCTTGCCGCTCTTGACCTGGACTGCGATGACGTGGCCGGTGCGCTTGCGTTCCCGGGCCAGGATGATGTGCATATCCTCTCCGTGATCAGCTCCTCCGTCGATCTCCTGGACCAGGTGCCCGTGCGCGTCGAAGAGAGCCCGTACGGCGTTGATCCCGCTGCGCTCGGTCGGACGGTTCGACCGAATGGTTGCCATAGATCCCCCCCCACACACAAATCGGCGATGCAACGCATGCAACGACGAACAGGGCAGTGAGACACGGCCACGAAATGCTCGGCCAACTGGCCGCCTCGCCGTGCACCGGGCTGGACTGGAATGGCTTGGGGTGGTCGAACGTCGCCTGCGGTCCGACGGGGATCTGCTGCCCGAGGAAGTGCTGCCGCGGCTGTGCTTCACCGCCGACTGTTCCGAGGACGTCTTACGCACCGGCCGGATCACCCAGACCGATCGCCTGGTCCGCACCGATGAGCGCGCGCCCATGCAGTGCTGGGCTGCCGCAGTGCCCGGATGCATGTGGCCGACGACCTGGCCGCGCAGATACGCCTGGCCACCGTGCAAACGCTCGCACCTGGCTGAGATAGACCGGGAATGGCGCCCTGCCCGGGACACCCTCCAACAAGGCAGCGAACCGCGAAAGGAATCGACGTCCGGCTCGGATACTGGCCCACCGGGCTCGCAGCCGGCCTCGGCGAGTTCTGCGGTCGCCCCAGCGTGGTCGGTCATGGGTCGCTTGGCAAGCCTTCCATCATGGCAGTCTGATGGTTCGTCAGTTTCTGTCTCCCGACCCCAATCGCCGGGAAGCGGCGTGTACCAGGGGCTGGATCCGGTCATCTTCAGACCGCCATCGGCGGAACGCCCTGAAACAGCATGGGACCCACGCGGACACCCACGGACAACCCCGGACCTCCACGGACAACGGACGGGCCTGGCCGATCCCATGCGAGCCAAGAGCAGCTGTCGTTTTGCCGGGTCCAGGGCGCGCCACACTGTCAGCATGCCGAGCTTTCACGACAGGAAGGCAATCGGTGACGCCCACGAACGACGCGTCACCCTGGAACTCCACCACCGCGGCTGGCACGTCAGCCCCTGGGGCCAAGGGGTCATGGGCGAACCCGTGCGCCTGGCACTTCGCAGCACCGACAGTTTCCTGCGCTGGACTCCCGACCTCATCGCCACCCGCGAAGGGCGGGTCGTCATGATCGACTGTAAGAGCCGGATGACCAGCCATGCCAGCAGGCGCCACGCCATCGAGAACGCCGCCGTCACCGCCCATCTCCAGCTCGTCGCCTGGGCCCGGCTCCCGCTGTACTACGTCTTCGACAACCTCGACCTCCTCACCCCCACCGACGCCCTCGGCCTGGGCACCCACGGCCCTCGGACCACCGCTGGCTCCGGCACGCCCTACCTCCTCGTCCCCACTGACCGTGCCCTCGCCTTCGACCGCGTCTTCGGCCCTCCTCGCCGCACCTCGCTCCCCGACGCCGCCTGAGCCCCCATCCGCTGCCCACCAGCGAAGTGCTAGCGGGGCTCTCACCCCCCTCGGCTCGGAGATCTTTCATTGGCCGCCGCGGTGGTGGCAGGGCAGCCGACCCTGTGGAGCCGAATCGGTCGCGCGCCCCCCGGTGGCAGCACGCTCGGATTGACGCAGGCCGGTGGGGCCTCGCACTCCCGAGGCCGATTTCCTCGGGCCTCGTTGTGCAGGCGGCAGTACAGCGTCGTGGAACCGGCACTGAAGTCGGCAGCGGGTTCTGCGAGTACTCAGTCTTCGTCGGTCTCCTGCCGCGTCAACCGAGCAGGGTCATGGGCCCAAAGAGCGGCCGCGATACGGCGCATGACCTCGGGACGTTCCCTTTCCTGTTCGCCTGGGGGAACGAAGGGCTCGGGCACGATGATCGTTGTCTGCGCGGCGCGTTCGACATGCTGCCCCATCACGGGAGAGAGCGCGTTAACCAGGCTCATCGTGGTGTAGGCGCCGGAAGGGAGGGCAATGGCGTCGATGTCGGGCGGTACAGGGTGCTTCGTGGTCTGGCATTGGATCACCGGCTGGTTGTGCTGGCGTCGCGAAGCCCTGTCCGAAGAGACACGGATCTCTGCGTCGAGCATCTGGACGGCCAGCTGGCAGGCGAATGCCTGTGCATCCTTCGGGCTCTCGAGTACGGCCACCACGCGGCGCAGCGCGTGTTGTTCGATGACGTGGGCGAGCCCGATGGCTTGGGCGCGCCAGCGGTAGTTCGGTTGTTCGGGGACCTGGGTGCGGACCACTTGGTAGGGGCTGAGCAGGTTGTCGTCGACGAGCTTGCGTCGTTTCACTCCTTGGTGGTGGGTCCCGAAGATCTCCTGGGAGGGCATGTCGACGGCCCAAGGGGGCCCTGCTGTGGCGCTGGCTGTGAGGGGTAGTTCGTGAGGGATCCGGGGGGTTGCAGTCAAGTAGAGGCGGTTGTAGGTGAGGATGCCGTCGTCGTAGTGAATCAGGGCGTGTGGATGGTCCGGGCTGATGGTGCCTTCGGCGGTGCAGTGGGCGTCCTCGACGACGAGGAGGTCCCACGGGGCCAGGCGGTGGTCGAGGTGGCTCCGGGCGATGAGTTCGGCGTCCTGGTAGCGGGCCGCGACAAGGAGTTCCGAGGACTGCTGGGCCATCCATTGGGCGAGTTGGGCCGCGCTGGTCAGCGGGGTTGCTTTCTTGCCTACCCCAGTGAGGCGGAGGTTGATGCCTGCGACTGATCGGTTGCGGACCATGCGCCAGGTCTTGACCACTTGGCGCAGGTAGGCGAGGTCAGGGCCGAGGACCAGGCAGGCTCGGCCCTCGGTCTGCTCAGCTGTCGCTGCAGCCACCATGGTCTTGCCTGCTCCGGCCGGCATGTCGATCAGCATGCGTCCGCCTCCGTGGAGCAGGAGGTCGGGCATTTCAGCAGGCGGGCGCTCAGGGTCCGCCAGCCAGAACAGGCGCCCGAGCTCTTCTGCGGCGGCAGCGCTTTCTTGGCTCGGCACCCAGGTCTGCTTGTCGCCGGCGCGAATGCCCACAAGCTTCTCGGGGGCGTTCGCCAGGTCGTCTTCGTCCTCCGCCGGGAGGGTCCATTCCATGGAGAGAGCCTCGACGGAGTCGGTCTCTTCCCGGCCGAGACTGCCCGCTGCGGCCCTCGTGCGCAGATCGCCGATCCAGCGGCCGAGAGGGAACAGGTCGCCGCGGTGGTCGTCGATGTAGTCGGCGGGAACGCGCAGGTTCCGGTTGGCGCGGAAGAAGCGCCGGGCTGCGCGCAGGCCTTGGGCGTGAGTGGCGGCCTGGCTGCTGTGGGGGCGTCGCAGGCCGAGGGCGAGCGGGTCGCCCTGCAGCGGCAGCGCTGCCAGTTGGGCCTGCTGGCCCTCTGCGAGTTCGGGGAAGCTGTCGAACTGCTCGTCCAGCCACCGGGTGGGGGCGTCGGCGTTGCGCCGCAGCGGTCTGGGTGAGAGGGGCAGGGCAGTTCCGCAGGCGCGCACGGTTGCGCACATGCGCTGCCATTCATCGGGCCAGTCGGGGTTCCACCACGGGTCGATGTCCTTCAAGGCCCGCCGGTAGGGGGCCGGGAGGGTGCCTGCATCGTCGTGACGCCGCTGTTCGGCGAGCCACTGCCCCAGCGGCCGGCCCCGGTAGGTCTGCGCGGGTCCCGGGAGCAGGTGGCCGTGCTGCCTGACGTATGCCTGGGCGGTTTCCAAATATGCCTCTGTGCTGTCCCTGGCGTGCGCCCAGGCCATGTTGCAGGTGGCGAGCGCCGCGGCGCGGGGTGCGGAGAGGTTGCCCGCAGCCTTGAGAGCGCGCTGGTAGCCGAGCCAGCATCCGAGGTGGAAGCCGTCGGGGGCGACATGGTTGCTGGGGACGTTCAGATGGCCGTGCGCGTCGAAGAAGCGCTGGGCGTTCGCCATCCCGGTGTCCCAGACGTCGGGTTCGGGTTCCATGACCCGCAGCATCAGGTGCGGGGCGATCTCGCGAACGCGCTCGGGGCGGATGACGGATACCGGCGAGGGCAGCAGCAGCGGTGTCCCACTGACAGGAAGACGGTGGAAGAAGTGCTCGTCGTACGCCTTGAGCGCGATCATGACCTGGTGCAGGAGGTGGTACGGGGTGCCGAACGTGGCCTCGTCCGCGCCCTGCCCCGGGCCGAAAAGCACAGGGATGACGAGCGTGGAGACCTTGTTCATACCGGGGCCGATGCGCAGCGCGCGGCCGATGGCCTGGACGATGTCGATCGTGCTCTGCTTGGGGTCGGCGAAGAGCACGGCGTCGGCCAGGGGGAAGTCGACCCCTTCGACGCACAGGCGGACGTTGCACAGCACCTTGAGGTCTGCCTGCGTGCCGGGAAGGGCAAGTCGTGGCGGTCGAGCAAATTGGGCCACGCGCTCTCGCCGTTCGTGCCGGCTGTGGCGGGAGTGGATGCTGGCGACCCAGAGGTCGTCGGTGTGGCGGCCCGGGATGCCGGCGGCGGTTTCAGGCAGGGTCTCGGCGAACACTTCGCTCTGGGCGATGCTGCGGCTGAAGACCACGGCCCTGCGGATGCCGTGGTCCTCACGGGCTTTGAACAGGGCCAGTTGGGCGGCTCCGACGCGCATGGCGTCGGCCTGAGGGGTTCGAGAGCGCTTGCGTCCGGCCAGGAAGGCGCGTAGTTCCGGGTGGTGGATTTCGGGCGCCACGATGCGGTAGTCGGCGAGTCGGCCTTCGTGGATGGCCTCGGCCAGCGAGTACCGGTAGGCGACAGGCCCGTAGAGGGAGATGTCGTCCATGGAGGCGATGGGCTCGATGGTAATGCCCCGTCTGCCGTTCCAGATGCGGGGCGTGGCGGTGAGGTAGAGCCGGTAGCGGGCGGGAATGGCGGCGTTGTCGTGGATGACAGCCCAGGGTTTTCCGAGGGCGCCCGCGGTGCGGTGGGCTTCGTCGATCACGGCGATGTCCCAACGGGGCAGCATGTGGAGCCGGTGCGCTTCGGCGATCTTGGGCAGTGAGGCGTAGGTGGCGAAGACGCTGACGGGGCCGTCCGCGCTACGCAGGACGGCGGCGAGCGTCTCCGCGTCGCCCGTCATGGTGATCACGCCGTCGAGGGCGGTTTCGCTGGTCTGCCCGTCGGAGCAGAGACCGACGTAGTGCCCGGACCTACCGGAGGTGTACCAGACCCGGGCGGTCTGGTTGAGCAGTTCCAGGGTGGGCACGACGGTGAGGCTGCGGCTGTCCGGGGCGATCTCGTGTGCGACATGGACCGCGAGGTGGGTCTTCCCGGTTCCGCACGCCATGTGGACCTGTTGGCGTTCGTAGCCCATGGCGAAGGCGTTGAGGACGCAGTCCGCCGCTTCGCGTTGGCGTGGCCACAGTTCGCTGGTGAGGCGTTCAGAAGGTGGGTCGTGTAGCACGGAACGGCTCCCGGGGCCTGAAGGAACGGCTTCGCAGTCAGGATGCTGGCCGGTTCACCGTGTGTGGCCGTCTGCGGGAATTGGTCACTCTGTGGGCGGAACCTTCTGGGAAGTGGCTCCCTTACGGCGGGAAGCCGTCTATGCAAAGGGGACGGCTCGCCGCTGCCGGCAGCGGCGGTGGCGGACGTGCCGTTGTCCTGATTATCGGCAGGGCTGGCGCAGGGGCGCCGGACCGGTGTGCCGCCGGGTTGGAAGGAGAAGACGATGTGGACGGGAAGTCTGCCGCACCTGCCCGTGCGTTTCGTGGCCGACGAGTCGAACTGCTCGTTCCTGTGGCGGGTGGCCGGCATCCAGGGGGTGGGGGTCGGCTTCCTTCTGTCGGAACTGGGCGACGGCGCCGTGCAGGAGCCCTTGCGGCCGCATCTGGCCGAGGTGTTTCTGAGCAGCGTGGCGGCGGACCGGCTCGCCCGAATGCTCTCCATGCCTGCGGCGCGGCTGCGACGAGCGCTCCCCCATCTGCGGGAGGTGCATCTCCTGCCCGGTGAGCAGGCACGGTGGGAGTGGCCGTGGAGCCCGTTGGACCGCTATCTGGTGCCGGCTTGCGGGCTGTGCGCAGCGGTACGGAGCGGGGGGTGGGGAAAGGTGTGGCAGGTGTCGCCGGAGCGGTGGAGGATCTGCGAGCGGCACGGCCGGTTCACCCACGTCTACCAGCGCGCGCCAGGCGGGGTGGACCTGTCCCGGCTTCCGGAATCAATTCGGGCCCACCGCGTGCGAGGCCGTTTCGAGCGGCGGTTCGGGCCGACGGGGGCCGTCCTCTCGGCTGATGGCTTCGCTGTCGTCGGATGGTGGTGGCGCAGTGAGCCTCTCGTTGAGCGGTGGGCGGAGCGGGCCAGGCGGGCCGGGCTCGGACCGGGGGACGCGGAGACGGCATGGCTGGTGGTGTATCCAGAGGCGGTGCAGGCGGGTCGGGCGCTGCTGCGCTACGAGCGGCAGCGTGCTGTGCAGCCTGGCGGGCCGTGGGCCGTGGCCGAGTCCCGTTTGATGGGCGAGCTGTCCGGGTTGGCGCGCTCGCTCGGGCTTCCTGCGCACGTGTGGCGGGTTCCGGTGGCGGAGTGGCTGGACAGGCACCGCAGATGTGCTCTCGCGGCGGGTGTGGAGGAAGTTGGCCGCAGGGTTGGACTGCCGGTCACCGCTCTGGTCCATCAAGGAGACGAGGAGCCGACGAGCAGCAGTACCTGCCTGCCATGGGAGTGGACAGATCTGTCTGAGAGGGTCTGAGCACTTGCTCCTGGGACCCGGGTTTCGTACGCGGGTGCGGGTATGTCCACGATCGGGTGGTTGCCGCCGGGATTTCCGCCGGACCGGCAGCCGGTGGGACATCCTGCGCAGGGACACATGGGATGTGTCCGTATGGATTCGTCCTGCAGGGAGTGCGCGTGTGCAGTGCCCCGGTCGGCGCGGCCGAGATCGCAGTGGGGTTCCTCGACCGGTTCGGGCGGCGCTGCGAACTGCCCGTGGCTGAGGCGGGCGATGTCGCGTTCGAGGAACTGTCGCCTCTGGCTGCCCAGGTCGCCTACCCGGGGCGGAAGTCCTTCGTCACCACCGCGTGGGCGTCCGCGACCGACCAGTCCCTGTCCTGCGGTTCGCTGCGCCAGCAGCGCTGCGCGATGGTCTTGGACCGCGACCCTGCGGTGGGGCTGCGTAGTGCGGGGGCGATGGAACTGCGGTGGAGCTGCGACGGGCGCCGTCGTACCCTGCGCCCGGCGTTCGTGGCGCTTCGGTCCGGGCTCCGGGAGGTGATCTGTGTGCGGCCGGAGCAGCCGGGCGAGGCGTGGCGGGAGGCGCAGGAGGTCCTGGCGGTCGCCGCAGGGGCGGCCGGGTGGCAGGTGGGGGTGGTGGAGCCACCCAGCGGGGTGGAACTGGACAACCTCGCTCTGCTCTACGCCGCCCGCAGCCCGCGCTGGCTCTGCGAGGGGCAGGAGGACCTGCTGGTACGGCAGTTCGTCTCGCCGCGGACCATCCGCTCGGGGGTGGGGGCGGCCGGGCTGCCGTTGCATCAGGGAATCGATCTCGCCTATCACCTCATCTGGGCCGGACGTCTGCACGTCGATACCGGTGTGCTCCTCACCCCGGCGTCAACGGCCTGGGCCATCACGGACACCGCATGAGCGGACCGCGGCCGGTGGCCGACGGTGCGCCTGCGGCGGCCGACAGCATCGCGCTGGGCGACACCATCCGCTTCCGCGGCTCCACCTGGCAGGTCACCGCCTTCCACGGGCCCCGGCTGTTCCTCGATGCCGTCCCTGCGACGCCCGACGCGGATCCCCTGATCATCCTGCAGACGGCAGTGACCTCCGCCGGCGACTTCGCCGTTGTGGACCGTGCGGCGCCGCGCAGCACCCTGCCCGACCGCCCCGCCGAGTTCCGTGCCCTTGCGAAGGACGTACGCAAGGACGCCCTCGTGTGGGAGAAGCACGTCAAGGAGGTCCTGCACCAACAGGCCCCGAACGTTGCCGCGACTACTGTCCCCAGGCCCGACTTCGACCCGCAGCACCGAACGCTGCGCCAGCGCTACCAGGCCAAGGCCGAGCAGTTGGCTCTCGCCGGGATGCCGGTGTCGGCGACCACCGTGGAGCGCAAGTGCGCCGCTTGGCGCAGGGAGGGCCTGATGGGCCTGGTCGACAGGCGCAGTCTGCGCGCTGCCACCCCGCACGGGCGCGTCGATGCGCGCGTCGTCAAGATCGTGTGGGAGATCCTCAGGGAGGAGGCCGCCAGCGGCCGGTCCCCCGGAACGCTGTCGCGGCTCATCGAACGCGTCGAGCAGACAGTCAAGGTCCGCCATGGCGGCCTGCTGGCCGATCCGAAGACCGCCCGTGGCCTGGTGAACAGCCCGGCGACGCTCTACCGGCTGCTGGGGCGCATGGGCATCACTGCGGACAACGCCCACAGGGCCGCCGAAAGGCACGTGGCGCCCTCCGCCACTGTCTCGCAGCATCCCGGTTCCCGGCGGGCGATCCTTGCCCGCTGGCCGGGAGAGCTGGTCCAGATCGACACCACCGGACTGGACGTCCTCGTCCTCGACGACAGCGGCCGGGCCATCTCGGTGGAGCTGACCATCGCGATCGACGTGGCCACCCGCAGCATCATCGCCTCCCTGATCGTGCCCAAGCGCCTCGGTATCGGTCGGAAGGGACGCTGGGCAGGCGGACGCGCCACCCGTTCCTTCGACACGATGCAGGTCCTCGCCCAGGCCACGGCACCGCTGCCCGCACGGCCGGGCTGGGCGCCCGAGACGTTCATGGAAGGCTCCAGCCTCCCTTTCGAGGACCTGCTGGCCGCCGATGCCCGCTTCGCGGGCGCCGCTGCACGCCCCGTCATCAAACCCGAGACCGTGGTCATCGACCACGGATCGCCCTACATCTCGACGGACTTCACCCGCGCCTGCCACAGCCTTGGCATCGAGGTGCGCGAGGCACGGCTGCGCACCGGTGCCGACAAAGCGGTCGTCGAACGCGCGATGCGGGCAGTGAAGACCGGCTTCAGCCAGTACCTGGCCTCCTACACCCACCACCGCCTGGACCTGCGCGGCAAACGCGTACGCAAACAACCCCTGTGGACCATCGCCCAGCTCCAGGACCTATTCGAACAGTGGGTGGTCCTCCACTGGCAGCAGACCCCCCACGGGGCGCTGCGCAGCCCTTTCACCCCCGGCCTTAAGCTGACGCCCAATCAGATGTACGCGGCCATGGTGTCCCTGCGCGGCTACCGGGCCGTCGCCCTCACCGCGCAGGAGGAGCGCAAGCTGCTGCCGGCCGTCTGGGTCCGGGTCGGCCGCAAGGGCTTCCAGATCAACAACCGGACCTACAACCTGGACCGGGGAAGGCTGGATCCCTTCCGCGGCCCTTCCGGCATCACCGCGCAGCAGGGGCGCTGGGAGGTCCACTACTCCCCCAACCACCCGGAGGTCGCCTGGCTCTTCGACCATCAGGTCGAGCCGGGCCTCGACCCTTGGACGGAGGTGCCCTTCATCCACCGGCGGCTACTGAGCGACCGGTGGACCGAGGAGGCCTGGGAGGAGGGCTTGCGTGTCCATCTCGCGGCCGGCGGCGCCCGGCACAACGAGGTTGCCATCGCCCGCGCCACCGAGCAGCTCCTGCGTACCGCGGCTTCCGGCCCTTCGTCGGCCCCGGCAGCGCCCCCCGCCGGCCGTACGGCCGCCGCGCCACGTGCTGCCCGGCCCGCTGCCCGCACCCCCTCCGGCGCCGGCATGCCGCCCCTGGACCCGAACTCCGTACGGCCGTTCCGTTCCCTCGACCGCCCGGCCGGTGACCTCTTCGACACCCCGGAGCGCATCCGGGGCAAGACGGACCTGAGCCTCGACGAGTTCCTGGCGTCCCTGCCGGGGCTCCACCCTTCGGCCGCCGCTCCCGACACCACCAGCAGCACCGACCGCGGCCCGGCCGCCGCTCCCGACCGGGAGGTCAGCGGCATCGATCGGCAGGCATCGGACAGGCCGTACGGCGAGGAACCTCAAGGAGACAGCCGGTGAAGACTCCCGTACGCAAACCCCAAAACGCCGGCGGGCCCCCAGCCGAAACGCCGCTCGCACCCGCGGCCCCGACAACGTTGGCGGGATGGCGTTCCCGCGTACGCCACCGGCCCTCCCCTCCCCCGGTCCCGCCAACGGACACCCCTGCCCTCGTCGACGGCGAGGCTGGTGGCGATGTCGCCTTCGACGAGGACGACCCGCGCTTCCGCTACCACGCCCACCTCGGCCTCGTGGAGACCACCGACATCTCCAACGGCCTGAAACTCGCACGGCGGCTGCTGCGCCGCGGGCAGGACGGCCGCCCGCTCTATCCGCACGTGGCCATCGACAGCGACTGCCGCGGCACCGGCAAACGCACCCTGCTCCACCAGATCGGCCTGGCCCACCAGGGGCGGCTGGAGAAGCGCCAGGGCATCGACGACAGCCGGATCCCCGTCGTCTGCATCAACACCCCGCCAGACCCCGGCTCCGCAGCCGACTGGTCCGCGGCCCTGGCGGTCTTCCTCGGCTGGGACCTCTACCGCCCCGACACCGACCAGCGCCCCGTCCAGCGCATGAAGGACTTCACCGGTCCCGCCCTCCATGTCATGCGTCACGCCCGGACCGAGATCTGCCTCGTCGACGGAATCGACCGGCTGCGGCCAGAAGACCTCCAAACGACCTTCGACCACTTCGACTGCCTGGCCGACGAACTGGGCCTGACCGTCCTGTGGAGCGGTATCGGTTCCAGTGACATCCTCCGCGAAGCCCGTACCGCACGCTTCAGCGCCCTGCGGCGCCCCGCCGGAACCGCCACCCTGCGGCAGCGCTCCGTTCCCACCCTCTGGGTCAACCGGCTACCGCCCCGCTGCCCGGAACACCCCACCGAATGGGCCAGTGCCCTTCTCACCTTCGACGGACGTCTGAGGCTGGGACACCACCGGCCGGGAGGCCTGCTGGACTACCAGGAGGAGCTCTACCGCATCACGGACGGCCTCATGGAGCACCTTGCCCCGCTCCTCGGCATGGCCAGCCAACTGGCCATCCTCGACCGTACCGAGGCCATCACCCTGGATGTCATCCACGACGCCGCCCAGTACCTCGACCTGCTCACGACGGACGAAAACGGCCCCCTGTAGAGGGAGCCCGCACCGCGGGCAGCGCACTCTTCGTCGTCGCCGGGGCACTGCGGTGCGCCGACTGTCAACTTAGTACGATAGGAATGTAGTTATCGCCTAGTGTCGGACCCGGCAGGCACAGGGGACGGCGAAGGCGGCGAAGTTGAGCGGAGGTCGCCCGGTACACCGGAGGAAGACTCTTCCCACCCGGGACCGGTTGGAGGTATGGGTTCGCAGCGGGGGGCGGTGCGCGCTGTGCAACGCCTACCTACTGGAAGGATCCTTGTCATGGCGCACTCTGAACCTGGGCGAGATGGCGCACATCGTCGGGCAGAGCACTGATGCGCGGTCGCCACGGGGCGGGCATCCGCTGAATCCCGATCTTCGCGACAGTGCGGACAACCTGATGCTGCTGTGCGCCGACGAGCACGCCGAGATCGACGCGCAGGGCGCCTTGGACGTCTTCACCGTCGAGCGGCTGCGCCGGTTGAAACTGGAGCACGAGGACCGCATCCGGCATGTGACGGGGCTGGGCCCACATCGCGCCACCACGGTGGTCCGAGTGGTGGGATCGGTGCATGGCCAGGCCGTGGAGCTGTCACGGAGTGCCGCCGTGGACGCCGTGACCGCGCGCTCCCGCTTCCCGCTGTTCCTCGAGTCCTACTCCCGCCATGGGGTCGAGGTCGACCTGCGGCACCTGCCCGGCGAGTACTGCGCCCCGTCGCAGGACGCGCGGTCCGCCGCTGCCGAGAGCCGCAGCTACTACCGGTACGCGATCAGGGTCATCGACGAGGTGATCAAGAATCAGCTGTGGGCAGGCATCGACCGCGGCAGCGTGCAGCACGTCAGCGTTTTCGGGTTCGCACGCCTTCCTCTGCTCGTCCACCTGGGTTCCGTGCTGGACGACACCGTGCCAACGGATGTGTACCAGCGCCACCGCCACGAGCAGTCGTGGATCTGGCCGGTGGAGGACGGCCCCGCGACGGAGTTCACGGTGCGTGTGGAACAGGGCGTGCCGGCCGGGGAAGAGGCTGTGGTGGTCATGAACGTCTCCGGGACGATTGCCCGGCGCGAGATTCCGAGCGGCCTCGCCGTTCTGCGCCGCTACGAGATCAGCCCGGTCAACGCACCGACGCACCCGGACATCCTGCGGCAGCAGGCTTCCCTGCAGTCGCTGGAGCACACCATCAGACGGTTTCTGGCGAGTCTGGAGATCGAGGCGAAGACTCTGCGGCGCCTGCACGTCCTGCCGGCCGTCCCGATGTCCGCGGCGGTGACGCTGGGACGCATGCACCACCCTCAGGTACACCCCCAACTGGTCATCTACGAACGGCTCGCGGGGCAGTATGTGCCCACGCTGGAGGTCGGCCCGGCCACCGGCTGATGCGGCACGGCGCACCGGTTCACCGTCCCTGCCGTGCCGACTCCTCGTAGGCGATGAACCGGTGCGCGGGGTCGACTCCGGTGTGGGGCTGGGCGCACAGGTGGGTCCCGGAGACCGGATGGCGCATCTGCACGCCCAGGAGGTTGACCAGAGCGGCGGTCGTCGCCATGAGGTCCGCGGCGGAGCCGTGGAAGGTGGGTACGGAGCAGCCGCGGACCGGTCGGAGCTCGTCCCCGGGCACCGGTTCGGTCCACAGGCAGTGGTAGGGCTCGAGGTCCGGTGCGGCCAGGACACGCCGGCCGACGGTCTGGTCGACCACGCTGGGGCCGCTGGCGGTGCCGGGGGCGACGAGGGTGAGGATTCCGAGGGAAGCGCTGCGGGTGTCCACGGCCAACTGGGCCAGTACGGCTCTGCGTTGCGGGCGCTGTGCGAGTTGGTCGAGGAAGCGGCCGACGCTCACGCTGACGGTGGCGTCGAGGACGAGGTCGGCGTGGTCCGCCGCCTCCAGGAGTTCGGGCGAGGGGGGCTGCGGGGCCACGTCGATGGCGACGTCGTCCCGGATGCCGGCCAGGCGCTGGGCCAGGGCGTGGGCCTTCGGCATGCCGATGTGTTCCTCGGCATAGTTCTGCCGCACGAGGAGGCCGCCGGTGACCCGCGCAAAGTCGCTGAGGGTGAGGCGGGAGACTCCGGCGCGGACCATCAGCTCGGCGGCCCACGAGCCGATACCGCCGCATCCCCAGACGTGGACGTGGAGTCCTTCGAAGGCTCGGACAGGACGGTGTGCGTCGCGGCGGGTGGTGACGGCCGGGCGTTCGTCGGAGAGGTAGCACCATTCGATGGCGGCGCCGCTCAACTCGGCAGGAAGGTTGTTCAGGTGGCGTGGCGTCACGCGGTCGGCGAGTCGGCGCAGCAGGTCGCTCGGGCCGGACGGCAGGCGCCCAGCGAGAAGGAACAGGGGCGAGCGGGGCGTCGCGGGGTGCGGGACTGCCAGGACGAAGTGCTGCGCGGTGCCTTCGGGGTTGCGCAGGGCGCTGGCGGCCAACGCTGTCAGCAGGGCTCGGGCGACGGGGCCGGGCTCCATTTCCGGGCGGGGCGTTGCGGCGGGGGCGCGGTCGAGGGAGGCCAGCAGGTCCGCCAGGGTGTCGCCCGCTCCCAGTGGCAGCGAGCGATCCAGCGTAAGGACCGGGGTCCGGTGGCTGCCGTCGTCCTGGGGGCGGCTGGTCAGATCGAGGCGGTGGATGGTGCGAGGGGTGAGCCAGCTGACGGCGGCGCGGCCGGGTGCCACCGGCTCGCGCACGACGACGGTGGGAGTGCCGGGCGTGCTGTGGAGGACGCCGCCGACGGCGTGGTAGAGCGCGGTGTCGGCGTCGAACTTCCCGGCCGCCGCGTCGGTGAGCCACTGCCACAGGCGGTTCACGACGGGCGTGATGCCCGCCCAGGGGTCCCATTCACGGGCCGGGTCGAGGTAGAGGCACAGGCGGTTTCCCTGCAGGACATGAGGGGCGCCGGCGAAGCGGTAGTCCAGGGTCAGCACTTCGGGCGGGGCCAGAGGCTCGGGCGGAAGGACGAGCAGGAACTCCTCGGTGTCGGCCAGACGCAGGCCACCCGGCGAGTGCGCAATGTCCGCGGTGCGGAGGTGGACCGTGACAGCCACGTGGCCGCCGGGGGTGGTGCAGGGCCTGCCGGGCATCCGCACCTCCCCGGAGTGCTCGTCCGCGAGCGTCCTGAGCTCGGCCAACTGTCGGCGCTGCCAGTCGTTGGGGTCCCCCGGGCGGTGCCTGCGCTTGGTCATCCCGCGCGCCCGGGGCGTGCGGCTGTGGTGAGCAGCGTCGCGGCGACGAACTTCGAAGCCGTCGACGACGAGGAGGTGCCCGGCAGGGAGGGGAAGGAGTCTCCGAACAGGTTCCGCCACAACCTCACGCTCCTGTCCGGGTCCTGTTCGTCGTAGGCGGCGCGGATCTCCTGGGCGTGGGTGTGGATGCGGGCGCGGAAGTAGTTGTAGGTGGCCTGGTCCCAGCGGTGGTCGAAGGTGGCCCCGGAACCGGAGGGGTCGGCGATGGAGGGCTTGTCAGGGTGGGCCTGCAGCCAGAGGTCGAGGTCCTCGACGATGGTCAGCAGCGCGGTGGGCACGTTGCCGTAGCAGCCGGGGTGGGCCAGGGCCGTGGCCTGGCTGACGCGTTCGCCGAGCAGGGTGGTGAGGATGATGGACCGGGTTCCGGTGAATGAGCCCTTGTGGTCCCGCAGGAACTTCATCAGCCGGACGACCTTGCGGAGGTTGCCTTCGGCGATGTTGTCCTTCTCCCTCATCCAGGCGGTGAAGCCTTCGGGGTTGGTCTCCTCCCAGCAGTTGCCGTCGCGGTTGACGATCACCTCCCGGCCGTCCGCGAGGAACAGGTGAGGGACGATGTCGACGTGCATCGAGTTGGCGTACTTCAACTGCACGCAGCGGCATTTGCGGGTGTGAGGCATCTTCCCGTACACGCTGTGCCGGTGGAGGGCACCGTAGACCTTGTCGATGTAGGTCTTCGGGCTGTCGGCCCACTCCGGCACCTCGGTGAGATGGAGCATGAAGTCGGCGTCGAACTCCTTGTCGCCGACGGGGTTGATGATGGTGTGGTGCGCCCACGATCCCTGGGGCTCCTTGCCGAGGATCAAGGGGCCGAGTTCGGCGTCGTCCTGAAGTGCCTGGTAGACGGACTCGACTCGGCTGTCGAGGATGTCGAGCTTGGCCTTGCTGAGGTTGACGGTCTCCCTCAGGAAGGCACGGAAGCTGTTGACGTGCTGCACGGGTCTGTTTCCTTTCGTGGGTCAGCAATGGGATGAAGCAGCTCAGGCTGGCCGCCGAGCAGTTCGGGCGGCTGGAGGTCCCGGGGGTGTGGGGGACCTGATAGAGCTCCGGCCGCCGGTTCGGAGCCTGGCAGCTCCGAACCGGTGCTCAGGGGAGAGCTCAGGTCCAGTCGATGTGCCCGTACCTAATGAAGTAGTGGCAGCGCTTGTCTCCGCGCAGTTCGTCGATGCTGGGAGACACCGTGAGCGGCTCGGAGGCTTTCACGGTCCAGTTGGGGAGGATGCTCGGGTTCAGGTTGAGCAGCACCCGATGGCCTTCTTTGCACGGACAATCGAAGGCGAGCCACTTCATGATCTGTCCGTTGGCCACCAGCACGGCTGTCCTGCGGGGGATCCGCCGGGGAAGGTCGTGAATGCTGATGACGACCTCACCGACCTGCCACCGCCGTCGTATTCTCCAGGAACGGATCCAGCGGGTGAGCGTTCTCAGGCCGCCCAACTCAGACCCCAGTAGCGCTTCGTGTCTCCGTAGCCGGCTACGGCGTCGGAGGCGCAGTAGTGTCCCGGGACGGGCTCCTGATGGTTGAGGGAGGTCCGGCGGTCGTGGAAGAGCAGCAGGGTCTCGCTCGGACGCGGGGTCGGTCCGTAGCCGACGAGCCGTTCGAGAAGCTCGCCGATGGCGGCTGCGGCCGTTGCCGTGGTGTAGGCGACGACGGCGGGCTCGATGCCGGGCAGCGCCGGGGCGTAGCCCTCCTTGGCCAGCTGGGTCTGTTCTGCGGCGGCTCGTTCTTGGGCGGCTGCCAGTGCGGGGGTGACCCGTTCGCGGCACAGCAGGCAGGCGGCGCCGGGGTGGAGGACGGTGATGCGGCCGATGATGTCGTGGATCTGGCCCTGGGGGGTGGCGGTGATCTTGACGCCGCAGTCGATGAGCGGGGTGAGGTAGGCGTGGGAGAAGCGGGAGAGCCGCATCCGGCCGGCTTCGTCGTCGGTGCATCCGAAGACGACGTCCGCGCCGACGACGTGGTGGGCGATCTTGCGCTGGCTCACGCTTCCGACCACCGGTTCGACCGTGACGCCGTCGGCGATGCGGGTGAGGTGGTCGGCCAGGACGTGGACCTTGGGGCGGCCGACGTCGGCGGGGGTCGAGCCGTAGACGCGGGTGAGGTTGCTGGTCGAGAGGGTGTCGGGGTCGATCAGCGTGAGCCGGCGGATTCCGAGGCGGACGAGTTGTTCGGCGACCGCTGAGCCGGTTCCTCCGGCGCCGACGACGGCGATGTGGAGTTCTCCGAGGACGCGCTGGATCTCGGTGCCGAAGGCGCGGATCTGGCGGTCGTGGAGGCTGGGAAGGTCCGGGGTGTCGGAGTCGAAGGAGCGCAGGAGGCGGAAGGTGGGCCCGGCGATGAAGATCCGGTCGATGGCCGCCTGGTGCTCGCCTTCGATGCGGCCGGTGAACGTCATGCCGCCTTCGTGCGGGGCGACGATCAGGGTTCCGTAGAGCCCGCTGCCGGTGCGGGTGCGGAAGGCGGCGGCGAGTTGCGCGTCGACGGCGGCGTCGCGGCGGCTCGGGAGCGGGGCCGAGCCGGGCGCGGGGTGGGTGTGGACCCAGATCGCGGTGGCTCCGGCGCGCTCGGCTTCGCGCAGGGCGGGCATGTAGCCGTCCGAGGAGATGCCGAGGGCGGTGTCGGTGCGCTCGCGGTAGGCATCGTCAGGGACTTCGAGGAGACGGACGCCGAGCAGGCGCAGGGATCCGTCCGGCAGGACGGCACGCCGGGTAAGGAGGACCGCGGCGCTCTCGACCGGGCGGGCTGCGATCGCGGTGAGACGGTCGGCCACCTCGGTGGTGAGGGTGAGGGTGGTGCAATTCACGCGGCGGCCCCTGCGATGGCCAGCTCTGCGCGCAGCAGCGTGAGGTAGCTCTTGAGGCTGTCGGTGCCGGGCTGCCACGCGGACGGCGGGAGGTGGCGCGACCAGCGCTGCCAGGTCCGGCCGCGGTGGGTCTCGTGGACTTCGGTCGCGGGGATCGTGCCGCCCGCGGCCGTGGTCAGGGAGGGCGAGGTCCACCACATGTCCGGCGGGACATCGGGGTAGAGCGGGTGCAGGCGCAGGAGGATGTCCGCCTTCGTGGCGTTCAGGCCTTCGGGGAGCGGGACGTCGGTGATTTGGATGCAGAGCATCCCGCCGTCTTCGGACACGTCGTAGGTGAGGCCCGCCTCGCGCAGGGCGGTGTGGTCCTCGGTGGGCAGGTCCATCATCGCGGCCCCCCGTCGTCACCCGGGTTGATGCTGCCCGGGGCGGTGAAGAAGCGCATGCCGTCGCGCAGGCGGACCACCTCGTCGGCGGCGATCTTGCGGTCGTGCTGGTCGACGACGTCGAGCCACAGGTCGCGGTCGTCGGAGACCGGCGGCGTCGGCAGGGCGCGGATCTCCTGGCCGGTCATCCGCTTGCGGGTGACCTCGTAGGGGTGCCGGTCGATGAAGATCGTGAGGGGCTGGGGGTCGGAGAAGAAGCGCATGCCGTCCCGCAGGTCGACCGGCTCGTCCTCCGCGAGCCGGCGGTCGGGCGCGTCGGGGATGTCGAGCCAGATCGCCCTGTCGGTCGGGATGTCCGGGTTGGGGATCTTGCGCAGCTGGGCCGGGGTGGCGCGGTGGTGCGCGGTGTCGTACTCGCTGCCGTCGATGAAGACGGTGATCCGCCGGGCGGACGGGCTGGGGAGCGCCGTGGGCTCGGTCATGAGGGTTGCTCCTTGCTGATGTCGGGACAGGGTCGTGGCAGGCCGGCCGTGGAGTTGGCGGTGCCGGGCGCAGCCGGACTGGAGAGTTTCATTTACCTAATAGGTTTACAAAACTCTTCGATCTTGGAGAGGACGGTACCATGAACCCGATGGGTAAACGCAAGTGATTCTTGGGGTGAGGGTGGAGATCTACTTCCTCGACGGAGAGCTGGCGCGGTCCTGCAACGACGACGCCATACGCATGCACCGCTTCGGCGCTGCCGTCGCACCGGTGCTCCGGCGCCGTCTGGCGGAGATCGCCGCCGCCGCCCACCTGGCTGAGCTCCGCTGCCTTCCGCAGGCCCGGCTTCGCGGATACGCCGACGGCCGCCTGCTGGTCGCTCTGGGCCCCACTGCCGACCTGCACCTGCGCCCTCGCGACGATCCGCCGCCCATGGCCGAAGGTCACCTCGTCGAATGGGCTGTCCGTTCCCTGCTCGTCACGGATGTCCAGTTCGCTGCCGCCGCCTGAGCCCCCTCCCGTCGTCCGAAGAGAGGCACCTCGATGACCCCCGGTGTCGACCCGCTCGCCTACGCGCCCACCTCGGTCCCCCATCCCGGGGAGACCCTCCAGGACACCCTGGACGAACTCGGTATCCCCCAGGCCGACCTCGCCCGTCGCACCGGCCTGTCCACCAAGCACATCAACCAGGTCATCAAGGGCACCGCGGCGCTCAGCCCCGACACCGCGCTCCTGCTCGAACGCACCACCGGCGTGCCCGCTACCCTGTGGAACTCGATGGAAGCCGCGTACCGCACCCAGCAGGCCCGCGCGGAAGAGAGCAAAACCCTGGCCTCGAGGGTCGACTGGCTCAGCCGCTTCCCTCTCGCCGAACTGGTGAAGCTCCGAGTCCTCCCCAATCGTGAGAAGACCCCCGCCAACCTCCTCAAACTGCTGGACTGGTTCGGTGTCGCCGACCCCGACACCGCCGAGGACGTCTGGCGCAACTACCGCACCGCATTCCGCCGCTCCACCGTGCAGGAACCCACCGAAGGCACAGCGGCCGAGTACGCAACCGCCGTCTGGCTGCGCCAGGCCGAACTCCAGTCACGCGAACTGGCCAAGAACCTCGACCTGCTGCCCTACAGCAAGCATGAACTCGCCGCGCTTCTCCCCACGCTACGAGCACTGACCCTGACCGGACAGGACAGCTGGATCGAAGAACTCCCCCGCCTTTGCGCCGGAGCCGGCGTCGCCGTGGTCTTCGTCCCGGCGCTCCCCAAGACCAGAGTCTCCGGCGCAACCCGCTGGCTCACACCGGAAAAGGTCATGGTGGCACTCAGCGACCGCTTCAAGAGGGACGACCAGTTCTGGTTCAGCTTCTTCCACGAGCTCGGCCACGTCCTCCTGCACGGCAAGCGCCTGACCTTCATGGACGACAGCGAGAACCTCCGCTCCGAGGCCAACGCGGATCCCGCCGAGGACGAAGCCAACGAGTTCGCCGCGAACACGCTGATCCCCCCACAGCACGCCGCCGCCTACGGGCAACTGCGGGCCCGCCCCGTACCGCTCGACCGGGTGAAGGCCTTCGCCCGGGAAGCAGGCATCTCCCCCGGCATCGTCATCGGCCGACTGCAGCACGACAAGGCACTCGACTGGAACGTCGGCAACCACTTCAAACGCACCGTGGCTCTGAACTGAATGCCGCCACTCCACGCGCCCATGCCGGGGAAAGCCATCTATCCAGGTCCACGGACATTTTCGTCCGCCGTCGGACGAAGGACGACACTCCAAGCCACGCGTCCGGGCCCACACCGGCCCGAAGCACCCGGCCGACCGACCGCTGGCGAGCCGGGCCACATGTATGGATTCTCAACGAACCTGATGCTTCCTCATCCAACATGCAGCACCCAAGCTCAGAGAACTACTGGTGCCTGATCACGGCCCTGAAATCTTCTCAAGAGAGGTATGGAACCCCAGCTCAGAGACCACTGCTTCCATCAACTGGGATGAGAACTAACAGCTGTTCTGCCCCGTGGGGCTCGGCCTGCGGAGGGGCTCGCGGAACCGGCCGCGCGGGGCCCGTACCCGGCCCCTCTACCGCGACGGGTGCCGCAACACGCCCGGGTGTGAGGTACGGGCAGGGGAACACCGGCCGATGCGGCCACGTGTCAGCGGATACGCGGGACTGCGTCAGTGCTCCGGTCGAGGCGGTGCCGTACTCGCCTGTGGTCTCTCGCTTCACCGTCGCTGGCATGGAGCCGCAGCCGGCCACTGCGGCACCGGAGTCGGGTGCCACGCTGTCGGAGGTGCGCCGCTTCGCGGTCTGGGCTGGGCATCGTGTGTGGCGGGCCTCTGGGGCGTGGCTGGGTCGGCACGCCCCAGGGGTCGGGTCGGGTCGGTTCTCGCAGTTGACGGCGGATGTGCGGGTGCAGGTGTCGGTGTCGGGTCCGCCGTCCACGGTGCCGGCGTTGCCGGGGCTGGCGGTCGCGCAATTCCTCACAAGCTGCGGTTTCGTGTCGGCGAATTCCCATCCTCGTGGCCAGGAGTCCCCATGGGGACGGTGACCGACACCAGGCACAGGCGGGGCCGGCATCCGGGGCAGGTCAGGCGGGTGTGGTCGGCTGTGCGCCGGTGAGTTCCGCCCATCGGCTCACCTCGTCGGCGTGGCTGCCTGAGGCTGTTGCCTCCGCGACAGCGGTGATGGCCTCGGGCGTCGGCCCGCCCTTGCGGAAGAGCAGGGCAAGCGGCCAGGAGGGAGTGCTCGGCTGTTCGCCGTCGAACGCGTTCCAGTGCCAGGGAGCGCCGAACTTCCACGCGCGCCCGTCGCGGTCGGCGACCTCGTCGCCGGTTTCCAGGAACGCGTAGGGGCGGAGGAGCAGTTCGAGCTGGAACGGCACACCGCCGGCCGGGGCGATCTCGTAACCCTGTTCTTCGAGCCCGGTGTCGTAGGACTCGCCCTGCCGCAGGACGTCGAGGTAGGTCGCGGGTCGTGGCAGCCAGCCCGTCTCCAGGGGCGGATCGAAGTGGTGGACCGCCAGGACGTGCACCACGGTCGCAGGAATCCCCACCAGGCATCTGTCGCCGGCTTTCAGCGTGTCCACCGCCGGCACCGTCCGGAAGTACTCGCTCTTCCAGTCGTGGTCCGCCGGCGTCGGGAGAGCCACGTCGCCGTTCCACTCGATCCCGTCCGCCACAGTGTCGATCTCCCACCATGGCCAGCGCACCGAGACGTGGGACCGGGTGACCCCAGTAACCGTGACCGCGGTAAACGGGCATTCCATCCTCAACACGTCGCCCGGACGGTAGTCCTCGGCTTCAAAGGTCTGGTTGCTCATGTGTCTCAAGGTGTCCTCGGGTCTCGGCACCGTCAAGGGCTTGGGAAAGCGATCACCATCGCACCGGGAAGCCCGGCGGCTTTGTCCGGCAAGGGGCGTGGGTGATCGAACTCGTGTGAGGTGCAGGCAGAGGGGCACCGGCCGATACGGCCCTGCGGCAGCGGATACACGGGATAGCTTCAGTGCTCCGTCCCGGGCAATGCCGCACTCGTCTCTCGGTCTCTGCCTGCACCGCCGCTGACACGCGGGCGCAGCCGCCGCCGGTGCCGGAACCGGGCTTCACAGCGCTGGTACCCACCCGGCCTCGCCCGCTGCGTCTGCCCGCGCTGCGACCGGGCCGTCCGCGCCCAGTGACGTGGGCGCGGGCCGGAGGGGCGGCTTGACGGGTGAGCGACCGCTTCGAAGGGCGCCCTCCGGCGATGGCCCGTGGGTGTGCGTCCCGGGTCCGGCGGGCGCCCCTGGAGGGAGCGTGGCCGGGCCTGGTCCCGGGTCGGTGGCCGCCAGCCGGCGGTCCGGCGGTGAGCCGCTTCGTACGCAGCCCGCTCCCTCGGTAGCTCGGGTCATCTTGTGACCTGAGGCGGACCGGTTCGGCGAGGTGAAGAGGGGCACCCTGGCGAGGCGAAACCCGTCGCGCGGCTGCCGGGCCGGCGCCCGGTGGGGGCGGGTCAGGTCTTCAGGACTCGGGCGATCTCGTGCGGGGTCTGCCGGGCGAGGGCCACCAGGGTGTCGAGACGGCCGGTCCAGGGCCGGTCCATGTGCGTGGGGTGGTCCGCCGAGAGGCGGGCGCCGGCTGCGGCGGCCCGGTCCATGGGGTTCTCGATCCCGGTGTCGCCGAGGCACTCGTAGGCGGTCTCGACGAGGTCGAGCAGTTTGCGCCGCTCCTCTCGGGCCCGCTTCAGGTGCTCTTCCTCCCGGTCGAGGAGCCTCTCGACCGGGACGGCGACCGCGCGTTCGAACTCGGCCAGGGTCGGTTCCTCGCACAGCCGCCCGACCACCGCGTCGGACAGCGGCGGGCCGCCGGCCGCCAGCCGCTCGAGTATTCCGGTCCCGAGCACCGTGAACGCGCTGGCGTACCGCCACAGCAGCACCTCCAGCTCGTCCGCGCACCGGAACGCCGCGTGTCCCAGGCCGCGGAACGCCTCGACCTCGAACGCGAACCGCGTCTTTTCGGCACGACGCTCGGCGCCGGCTTCCCACGCCCGGGCCCGGTCCTCCGCCGCGAGCGCCGAGCGCAGCTCGACGTCGAGCGTGTTCACCGCCTCGTGCAGGGACACGAGCGCCTCGTACTCCGCCGGGCCGAGTCCTGCCAGTGCCGTGCGCGCCGGAAACTCCATTGCACCCAACCCCCTTCGTCGCCTGGACATCCGGCAACGTAGCCGACCCGTCACGCCTCCCACAGCCGTACGCCCGGCTTCCACCCGGCCGCGCGAACAGCACCGCACGTCGTGTCACCCCGCGCGCGGTGTGGCCGGGCGGCCGGGGCGCGTCCCTCGGAGAGCCCGGTCAGGCCTCGGCCGGGCCGTCCGCTCAGCGTCCTGGGAGCGGGCAAGAGCAGCTGGATGAGGGACGGTCGCGTCACAGCAGCCGACAACTACGCGGCTGCCGCTCACCGCTGTTGGCCTCGCCTGCAGCGGTGAGCGGGAGAGAGGAGGGGTTAGCGGCGCTCGGTGTCGTGCCATCCTGGAGAGGTCTGGGTCCACCTGAGGTTGGGCACTGGACCCGCGAGGGAAGACACGGAGCAGATGACCAGCACGTCGTCGACGCACGCCATGACGGATGTGCAGCCTTCGTGGGTCAGCTGGCGCGCGGGATAGCGGATGCCCTCGATGACGAGTTCGGTGTTGGTTACGGGCACCGCCTTGGCGCCCTGCATGGACTGTTCCATGAGCTGAGGCATCCGCAGCCCGCCATGTCGCTGTTCCGCGCGCAGTGTCTGGGCGACGAATCGCCCCGCAGCAGTCGTGTGGTGCATGCTGGCGGGTGGCGCGTCCGAGAAAGCGATGGGTCGGAGAGTCTCCACGGATGCCATGAGAAGAGCGGAGCGGGTGTAGGTGATTTCCACTGCGATCGGCACGCCGTCGCTGGCCCCCCGGTCGGCATTCCATATCCACTGATCGTCTGCGCCATCGATTACCGCGACAGGCCTCCCCAGACTGCCTACGATATCCGAGGGAAGCGGCTTTCCATTATCACTGTCGCGACTCTCACCGTTTTCGAAGAACAAGTTCAACCCTATTTGTTATGCGGAGGCGGTGCGGCATCGATGATGATGCCGCACCACCTCCTACCCTCAGAACGTGCCGACCATCCATGGCACGCCTTGCTTTGTCGTGCGCACCATCGTGGCCTGCGAACTCTTATCCGAACCAGTCGTACGCCGACGCCGGACCGGCGGTGCAGTACGTGCCGTCGGCCAGCTCGGCGTAGCTGTCACCGGGGATGATCGTGGCGTAGGCGGAGCCGTACAGCGTGACGGACCGGGACCCGGACCACTGGGACTGGAAGTTCAGCGTGGACGGCCCCCATCCCTGGTGGCTACTGCCGTTCACGTCAACGACGGAGACGCCCCACTCGTACCACCAGGCCTTCTGATTGAAGATCTCGAACCCGGTGGAGAGCTGGCCATGGTGGTTCGAGTTCCCGGTGAGGGTGATCCAGGCGCTTCCGCAGTTCCCGTGGACCTCACCGGTGTTGTCAATAAGGGCTGCGGCGTCGCGGGCGTCGGCCTGGTCGGCGAGCTCCTGCTCCTCGGCCGGCGAGGCGTCCTTCTTGACCGAGTACTCGGAGCCCTTGGCGGTCTTCTTGATGACGTAGCCATTGGCTTCGGCGGTCTTCTTGTCGTAGCCCGCGAAGTGCATCCCGACGGTCACCGTGCGCGAGGTCGGCGCGGCCTCCTGCGCGACCGCGTGGGCCGGGACAGAACTGAGCGCCATAATGGCGCCGCTCGCCAGCGCAACGACAACGGATGTTGCCTTTTTCATTTACTTCCCCCTCTCTCCCCTTCGAAATCTTCGAAGGCATACGGAACGCTAACCCGCACGAGCGTTCGCAATCATTTTTCCTGCTTGAAAATGGGAACTGGAAACTCCCGTTCCACATTCCCGCAAATTTGCCGCCCGCCGTCCGATATATAGAGACATGGACAGGCCGAAGAATTGCCATGAAAAGGCAAAATAGTGACGCGCGCCACACCTTCGGCCCACGATGCGGACAGCCGAGGGACGAGACGGAACAGGATGGCCGCGACGCCAAGATCTCCCTGTCCGCCTCGCCCGTCTGCTGGGGGTGCGGGGTCGGCGGTGTGGGCTGGAGGGTGGGGTGGTGGACGTCGTGGTGGTGGGCAAGCAACTGAAGCAGCCGGAGCACCTGGCCGTGCATACGGCCGGTTCCGGCCCGGTCGCACCGGCGATCCAACGGTGGCGACGGTCTGCGGGCTCGGCACCGCGGGCGTGGTTGTCGACCCGTGGCGGCCGACGGCCCCGGTCAGCGCTGGTACCCGCCCGACCTCGCCTGCTACGTCTGTCCGCGCTGCGACCAAGCCGTCCGTTCTGTGGCATGAGAGCAGGTCAGTAGGGGTGGCTTACAGATTCTCGCCCGCTTCGGAGGCGCCCGCCGGCGATGGCCCGTGGGTGTGCATCCCGGGTCCGACAGGCGCCCCGGGGGGCGTAGCCGGGCCCGGCCCCGTGTCGGCGACCGCCCGCCCGGCGACACGGCGGCAAGCCGCTCCGTACGCGGCCCGCTCCTCCCTGGGTGGGACGGGTCACCGCTGTGACCTGGGGGAACGGCTCGGCGAGGCGAAAGGCGGCACCTTGGCGAGGCGAAACCCGTCGCCTCGCCCGTGACCTCGGCGACCCGGGCGAGTTCACCGGCCATGACGAACGTGACCGTCCGGGTGGACGAGGTGGTCCTCGGAGACGAGGACCAGGAACAGTCGGAGCGCTCGCAACGGCACGCGGCGAACGGGCTGCTCGCCGAGGCGGGCGAGGCGGGCCGGCGGGCGGCCGGGTGGGTGCGCGAGCTCGCCGGGTGGCAGACCGTGGAGGCGCACCGCGCGGTGCTGGGGCGGGCGGCCGACGCGGTCGAGCAGGCCTGCGGGCGGGAGGTCGTGCCGGGCCGGGAGGGGCAGCTGGACGAGGAACTGGCCTACGACCTCGGCGCCGGTGTCGTGACCGGAAGTCCGCTCGCCGCCGCGCTGCCCGAGCTGGCGGTGGGTGAGCGGGTCGCGCTGGCGGCGGTGTGCGCGCTGGCCGCGGCGATGCCCGGAGCGGTGCTCGGCGAGCTGGCGCGCGAGCTGCCCGCCCTCGCCGTCACGATGGACGCCGCCATCGAGGCCGGCCGCACCGCCGCCCCCGGCCCGCCGGTTCAGCGCCCGACGCCCTGAAGGACGCCGGCCTCGACGCCGACCGGGCACGGCGAGGAACGGTGAGCGCTGCGGGAACGTGCGGCGCAGCGGCCGGGACGGGGTGCGGGGCGGTGCGGGGGCGGTCAGGGTGCCGGGATGGTTCGGACGTCGTAGGCCCAGCCCCGCGGGACGGGGTTGCCCTGGTCCATGCGCAGCGCTTCGTAGATGTCGCATTCGAGGCGCTCGGCGGCGTCGGCGGCGGTGATCAGGTCGATCGGGTAGGGGCCGACGACCAGGATGGGGCGCTGCAGGCCGTCGTCGCCGTCCCGGCGGAAGTCGATGTGAAAGCGCTGGGCCTGCTCCTCGTCGGGCACCCGCAGCCGGGGGCGGACGGGCTGCTGGAGCCAGCCCGTGCCCTGGGTGTACTCGTCGAAGTGCTCGATGACGTCCCGGGCCTCCTTGCCTCCGGGAACGGCGGCGGTGAACGCGGCCAGGCCCTCGTCGAGGATCGCCCGGCCCGCGTCAGTGGTCAGGTGCCGGCGGGTCATCTGGGCGCCGCGCAGGACCATCCGCAGCGCCATCACCAGCTGGCGGGCGTCGATGATTCCGGTCTCGCCGTCGTCTTCGTGCAGGATCCGCCGCAGTTGCAGCCATACGGTGCGCCCCCAGCTCCAGGCCTCGGTGTGCCCGATGGTGGCGCCGTGCTCGGTGCGCAGCCACGGTCGGCGGTCGGCGGTGTCGGTCGTCATCTTCTCCCCCTGTCCGCGGGTCGGTGAGCGGCTCAGCGTAGGGTTCCGGCCCGCTGCCCGGCGACCGGTTTCCCCTGCGGGCACCCTGCCGGGCGGGCGCGGGGTGCAGGCGGCCGGGCCTTGGGGAACGAGGGGGGCGTTCCGCAGGGCCCGGCCGTGGGAGGCCAGCAGCAACCAGGGACGTGGCGCGGCTGTTCTGGCCGGCGGCCCGGTGGTGCTGTGGTGGGGCCGCCGTGGCGGGAATGCTAGACCCGCCGGTCAGGCGGTGGCCAGGGGTGTGACCTGGGTTTTTTCGGCCGCGAACATGCCATCGGCGGGGCCGGATCCATTGGTTGGGATCCGGCCCCGCCGAACGCGAGGCCTACAGGTGCGGGCCGATCACCAACACCGTGACGACGGAGAGCGGCTCGCCCTGGTCGGTCTTCTCGTCCGGCCCGTACATCCAGTAGATGCGCCAGGCGGACGGGCTGTGGTTCTCCACGTAGGAGTCCCAGACCTTCTCGGCGGTGTACCCGGGGAAGGCCTCGTACTGGTGGGAGTTCAGGCCGGGGTAGCGGGGGTTCGCTTCCAGGCGGGCGAGTGCCTTGCGAACTTTCTTGAGCTTGACCGGGTCGGCCTTGGGGCCGGTCTCCAGGCGGTTGAGGGTCTCGTCGGTGTCTTCGGTGAAGCGGAGTTTGTACAACGTGCGTTAGTCCTCGTCATCCTCGTCGTCGAGGTACTGCGAGAAGTCGCCGCGGTCGATGGTCTTGCCGGCCTCGGCTTGCTCGATGCCGGTGCGGATCCGCTCGGCCAGGTGCGGGTTGGTCCACACCTGCATCTCCCGCTCCGGGATGGAGACGACCGGGGTCAGTAGCAGCCCACCGTCCGGGTTGCTCTCGACGCGGTACCGGCGGCCCGGGCGAGCTCGCGGCCCGGCAGTCGGAGACCCGGCACCGCGCGGTGCTGAAGCGGGCCGCCGACACGGTCGAGCTGGCCGCGGGGCAGGAGATCATCCCGGGCGGCGAAGGACTACTGGACGAGGAGCTGGCGTACGACCTCGACGCCGGGGTCGTCACCGGCAGTCCGCTCGCCGCCGCGCTCCCGAGCCGGCGGTGGGCGAGCGGGTCGCGCTGGCGGCGGTGTGCGCTCTGGCCGCAGCGATGCCCGGGGTGGTGCTGGGCGTTCTGGAGCGCGAACTGCCCGTGCTGGCCGCCACGATGGACGCCGCTGCGGCCTCCGGCCGGACCGCAGGGTCAGGCCCCGTAACGCCTTCGGGTGAGCAGATCCCGATCCACTCACCATGGTGAGGGTGCGGTCCAGGGTGCCGGGCTTGACAGAGCCCATCACCGTCACGGCCCGGCCGAGGGCGCCCTGGTCGCAGTCCGGACCGCCGCCGACGGCACGGTCACCATCGAGCCGCTGTGGGCCGTACGGGAGCGGTTGCGGTCCGGTTTCGCACCGCTGCTCGACGGCCACCTGCCCACAGGCCCCGCCCGGATGCTCACCGGCGGCCACCCGCTCCCCGACGACGAGGCCCCGGGCCCCCTGCCGGGCCGCGCCCGGCTCGTACCCGTCGGCGAGCAGCGGGTGGTGGTCACCGCCCGCGCCGTCCTCGCCTGGATCGCCGACGGCCCCGACTCCCAGGTGAACACCTGGCTGGACCGCGCCGTACTGCCCGAGCCCGCCGTGGCCGGGGGCGTGCAACTGCCGGACGGGCCCCGCCACGGCGCTCCCCCGGCCCGTCCGGGCGGTGCCGTCAGCCGACAGCGGCTGCCCGCACCCCACGGCACGACGCGGTCCCGCCGGGCGGCGGGGCGCCTGTCGGGCGGCGCGAGGGGGCAGGGGCTCAGCGGGAAGGTGACGAGAGCGCGCAGCGCGGCGCCGTGGCCGTGGGGGATGCGAGGATCGGCGGATGGTGCGCGTGGGCGAGTTCTTCCTCGACGAGACGACGAGTCCGCCCTGCGGGTGGGCCCCGGGCGCAGCCACGGCTTCCCGGCCGTGCCGTGCGACGGCATCCACCCGGATGACGCGGTTCTGACGTGGGAGGCCCGGCTGACGGGCGCCGAGAGCGTGCTGCGGGATGTGGTGCCCATGGCCAATGACGGATTCACCGTCTTCGCGGTCCCGGAGCCGCTGTGCACGGCTCTGGCCACCGCGGAAGGAGACCGGCTCCGGGCCGCGGCCCGTGCGTGGGCCGAGGGCGCCTGCGAACCGGGCGATGAGATCTCGCCGGACGACGCGGTGGACCTCCTCGAACGCGTGTCAGCCCTGGCCGGCCGTCGTGCCGAGCAGCACCTCGGCCTGTACCGCTGGTACTTCGCACCCTGACCGCGCCGCCCCGGCGTATCCCGGTGGCCGGCCGGAGGGGCCCCTGGGCGTGAGGTGCGGGCAGGCGGGCGGCGGCCGGCCGCATTGGGTCGGATGACCGATCGGGTGGAGAGGGTGCGGGAGCCGTCGCGAACGCCGCTCGGTGATCGTCACCTCGAACCTCCACCCGTCAGGCTTCGACTCGATCATGCCCAAGACCATTGCCACCGCGGCCGTCGACCGGCTCCCGCACCACGCCCGCATCGTCCTCACCGAAGCACCGGCCACCGCCTCCAGCAGGGCCGCCACCGGCCGCGGCGTCCGCCCGCTGCAACAGTCCCAGGAGCATCGCGGATCCGGTCAGCCCCGGAAAACCTGCCACGTCGTCGACGAAGCGTCCTCGCGGGTCGCCCAGTGATTGAGCGCAAGCGCCGGCAGGCTCGCCAGCGAGGGATCGCTCTCCAGCAGATGCGCGGCATGGACCAGTCTGGGGCTGCCCTTCCACCACCGCGGCTCGGTCGCCGAGAACGCCTGCCAGTCGCCGTCCTCGTCGAGGCAGACACTCACAACGGGCTGCCCGCGATGCACACGCTTCGACACGAACACCGGCTCGTCCGGGCTGAGGGAATACACCGGACCGCAGTCCTCATGCGACTCGACGGTCACGACGTCCTCCTTGGCTGATCAGGGCCCCCATCACAGCACAAGCCCGCCTGGCCGCCTCAGCGGGGTCGGAGCTCCACCGGGCAGCCGCCGACCCGAACGGGTGGCAACCCATCGCATCGCGCAGGGAGATCAGATGTCCGCGAGGAGGGATCTCGGCGCGTCCGTTGAACACGGGGTCACGTCAGCGCTCCGGCCCGGGCAACGCCGCGCTCACCCGCGGCCTCCCCCCTCTCCGCCGGCACGCCACCGCCACCGCCACCGCCACCGGACGTCACAGGCCCGCTGACCGTGACGAAAGCCGCCCTGTGTTGACGGTGCCTCAGATATGTTGGCGTGATCTTTCAACTCTGGAGGTGCTTCGCATGGCTGCAGGCAACGGTTCCGCTGCCGAGATCTTCGCCGACCGTGACTTCAAGGGCGCCAGTCTCGCGTTGGCCGCAGGTAACTACAACCTGGAGAGCGACGGCGGCCTGGTGGGCAATGACGCGATCAGCTCCATCAAAGTGAAGGCCGGCTACGTGGTCACCGTCTACGCGAACGCAGATGGCACCGGCGCCAGCACCACCTTCACCGACGACACCCCGTACGTCGGGGACGACTTCGACGACACCATCTCCTCGCTCCGAGTCCAGGCGCTGCCTGAGAACAGGCCCCGCCGTGAAGCTCCAGGACGGCACCAACACGCTGGGCTTCGCGGCGTACCTGCAAGGCGACGGCGCGAGCGCGACGATCGTGCCGGGCGACTTCAGCACCGTCACGAACTTCACCCTCGCCTACCAGTGACCTACAGCCCCGCCCGCCTCACCGACCCCTGACCCGGCGTCCCAGTCCCGGAACGACACCGGAAACCACACACCGCAGCCACGGCCGAGAACCCCCGCACGGGTGCGGCCGAGGCGGTGGCCTGGACCGTGCCCGCGCTCACCCTGGCCCGGACGCCGGCGCATGTCCCGGAACTCATCCGGGTCGAACTCCCCTCCGGCCGCTACCGCGTCCAGTCCCTGTTCATCGACCTCGGCCCCGAGACCCAGTGGATGTTGGAACGCCTGCTACCGGAGCAGCCGAGCCCACCAGCCGCAATCAGGCCGCCCACCGCTGAGGCTCTGCACCGGTCTGCCGCCGGTAGGAGGTCCCCTGATGCCGCTGTCCTGGATGCCCTGGTCCCCTGGTACGACCACCCCGACCGCAGCCAGCGCTGCCTCCTCGGTCCTGGCCGCGGAAAGACCCAACGTTGGAGAAACTCCCCCACGTACGGGGCCCGGCGGGGAGGGCCTCACCGGCGGGGTCGGACGAACGAAAAAGCCGATGGCCTGACGGCGTGCGAGGGCGATTGACTGGTGCTGGCACGGCACCGGCCGGCGAGGGGGATCCGTGGAGGACCCGGATTTCACGGTTCTGCTGACCGGCGGCTGCCCTCACGACCCGGCGGCTCTCAAAGCCCGTCCGCACGGTCACCGGGCTGAGCCTGTGGCGCAGCCGGCAGCTGTTGGACAGCGCACCCGCCGCCGTCCGGTCGGACGTCCCGTTCGACATCGCCGCCCGCGTGGCGCAGCATCTGCACCAGGCCGGCGTGCCCACCGCCATCCGGTGCGGCTGGTGCCGGCGCACCCTGCCCGGCGACACGTCGGTCGACCCCGGCCCGTGCGCATCGCCGTACTGGCCGACCGCCCACTGCCGGGCCGACTCCATGAACGGCTGTGATTGCGAGTTCTGAGCCGCAGATGGCCCCCTGTCCGGGTGCACCACCCACGAGTTTCCCTGAAGCCCTGCCGAGGGTCCGCTCCTGCCGTCCCTGGGGGCCGTCCTTCCTGGCGCTCTCCGCCTCCGGGACCTGGCCGCGGCCGGCGCAGGCCAGGGATCGGATCGGGTCGCGGTGGTACTGACGGGCTTTCTCCTGCCGGCTTCGTGGCGCCGGTCGTAGGCGGCCGGAGCGGCAGCGGACCCGCGTCCCCTGTGGCCGCCGTCTGTGGCGCGTCGGCCCGGCGGTAGCCTCCGTCCATGGCATGGAGATGGCTGGAGAACCTGCTGCGACCCGAACCGCGGCCCGTCCGGCCGCCGGCGCTGCCCGAGGGATGGGACGAGCCCGTGGCCGGCCTCGCGTACTGGGACCCCCTGCCGACCGCCCGCCTGCTCGCCGACCCCAGCGGCTTCGGCGTCGCCACCTGGAAGAACCGCAACCGGTACAACGTCCCCGGTCCCTTCTACACCGGCTGGACCGACACCGGCGGCCCCGGCCCCGTGTACGCGGCCGAGCTGGTCGGGTACTGCCCCTCCTTCATGGAGGTGGTCCTCGTGCAGCCCCGCACCCCCGAGCAGGTGCGGACACTGCTGGACGGCGCAGCCTCACTCGAGCCCACCGGCGGCTACGCCTGGGACGGCGACGACCACTGGACCCCTCAGGCCGTCCGCCAGTGGTGGGCCGACCGGCACGCGCTGCGGGAGTGGTTCGAAGACGAGGAATCCGGATACGCCGAGGCAGGGCACCGCTGGGCCGCCTGGGAGGCGGACCTGGCGACGTACCTCCGCGGCTATCTCTTCTGGCTCACCGAACGACGCCAGCCCCGGTCGGACGAGGAACTGCCGCCCCTGGCCCTGGGTACCCCGTGACGCTCGGTCCCGGCGGTCCGGTCGTGCCCCGGCGGCAGGGTGGAGCGGGCGACCTCCACCATCAGCACCGGCACCCCCGACTCCGGACCCCGTCGCACGTCGGCCGGGCGCACCTTGCGCCTGCTGCCCGGCAGCGGGACTCGGCCGCGGTCGACCAGGACCGCACCGTGCCGACCCCCACCCGCGACCCCAGGAACGCTGCCGCCGAGGGCGAACGCGAGCACGCTCTCGTTGACCGCCATCGTGTGCTGCGCACCGGAGCGCGCGGCACCCCGAGTGGTGCCGCCGATCTCCGAGCGGACCATCCCGAGCACGCCGGGCGGCCGCGGCCTCCCGGCGGCGCCTTCCAGCCGCCACGTCTTGTGCCGGGCAGCGGTGTTGCCGTCAGAGGCGACCAGGCCGTGCGACGCGAGATCGCGCAGCGCCTACCGGACTGCCTTGCCGCCTGGCGCTGCTGCTCCGCCCGGTCCGCCTGGATGGTCTGGTAGACCGCCATTCCATGAAGGTGCCGGCTCCGCCCGGGACCAGCAGCGCGAGCACCCCGAGGTTCACCCCGGCCAGCGCCGTGCCAGCGCGACGGGCGGGTGGCCCTCCCGGGTGCCCCCGGGGGCCGGCGGAACCGAGTCCTGGTGACGGTCCACACCTGGCCGCGATCTGGCGGAAATAGCGTTGCTCACGTACGCGTCACCGCCACCACCCGCGCCGCGGGCCCCATCGGCGCGCCTCCGGTCGGCCCTGAGAACGGACGACTGCTCTGGAGCGCCGGCCCCACCAGCAATCTCACACCACGACACCAGTTCACCCTCCACCAAGCTGGCCCACCTACCTGCGAACCCAGCCCACCTGACAGCCGCCCGGCCGGAGCCAGGCGCAGCAGGTCCCTGGACGGTAGTCAGGACTCCTGGACCCGGATGCCGTCGGCACGGCAGCTGCCACCACCCGAACGTCACCCGCCGCACCCACCTGCCGCGCCCAGACCGCACAGGGAATCAGGGGTATCCGCCCACGTCACAGCACACGACAACACCCCACACCACAGCAGCACGCGACAGCCAACCAGCCATCGATCCCGCGACGCCTCCCCGGACCGCCACCAGAAGAACCCGGGACGGCCGCCGTGCGAAGCCGGTGGAAGCGCAGCGGGACGGCGACGGCGGCGCAGCAGGCAGGCAGGCAGGCGGGCAGGCGCAGCAGCCCCGCCCCCAGACGGGCAGGGCCTTCAGGCCAGGCCGGTGAGCAGTCGCTCTGCGGCCATGACGACCAGGAGTGCCGCACCGGCCACCAGGTACCGCGTCGCGCGTTGCATCCTTCTCGCCCTGAGCTGGTGAACGCTGATGCAGCGCCACAACTCGAGGACGGCGGCGTCGGCCGCCGTGGCGACGCTCTGAGCGACGAATCCGGCCCGGAACTCCTCCGCAGAACCGCAGGCGCTGACGGTGTCGCCGTAGCTGAAGGCGAGCGGCACCGGGAAGCCGGACGGCCGGGACAACGCCGGACGGCCGCGGAACCCAGTGAGCACGGAAGCCGACAGAGCTGCCGAGATCGCGCTCACCACCAACGCGACAAGCGCGACCGCCCCGACGACCGGCGACACCTCCGACGATGTCGCCCCTGAGGCGAACACGGCCCCGGTGATGACAAGCGCGTTCGCACTCAGCAGAGCGCCGGCCCGATTCACCAGACCGAGACGGAGTCCATCAGCCCGGACAAGATGCCACTGGGCAAGCTGCAACCTCTCCTCCTCGGCCAGTTCCACACCCATCGCCGGCTCCCATCCCCAGTACCCCACCCACCAGGACAAGCCCGGCCGTCCACCAGACGGTTCCCACCTCGACGAAGGCTCACGCGCTGCCGAGCGCCGGGCGGTGGCCGCACATCCCCAGTGCCATGACCATCTGGTACTGGGTCTCCCACGTACGGGAGTCACGGACCTCCCGCTCAAGGGCCTCCAGGAGCGGCGGACCCGCTGCGGGGTCGGCAAGCCGGCGCAGCCGGGTCGCGGCGGAACGCCGCTTCGGCGACAACCGGTGGCCGAGCTGCTCCACGGCCTTGTCCAACGTCGACGCCATCACGGTCCCTGTCTGCGCGGCTTCGTTCCGGGCGCAGCGCAGGGCCTCGTACCGACACCGTCTGCCGGGTGGTTGGGGGATGCGCCCGCTCCGGTGTCCTGGGCCGAGGAGGGGAACCGATCGATGAATGCGGCCGGACGGTTGGCGTGGAGTTCCTCGGCATCGGCCGGTCGCAGTTCCCGTCGCAGCTCTTCGTCGCCGTCCCACACCTGGGATGTCACCACATATCCGCACCCCGGTGACATCCACGGCTCCCCCGCCCCCGCACGCCGCCACCGACAAGGGCCGGTGACACCAGCCGATCTCCCAGTGGCGACAAACCGCAGATTCGCACAGCCGGTCCGGCCGGGCCTTTTCCCGCAGCTCCGGCTTCGAGCCCTCCTTCCCCCCGATCGAGCCCCGGCACGTCCGACACGGGCGCAGCGCGGCGTCGGCCGTACGGGCGCGGTCTCCAGCCGTTCTTCGGCCTCCCGTTCCAGGCGTTCCGTCCACTCGGCGAACGAACCGGCCTGGATGTACGCCACCCGGTACTGCTTCAGCACCTTGCCATCGTCCATCGACCGCGATGTCGAACCAGGTCAGCTCGTCACCGGCGCCGTCGGAGACTACCCAGCGCTGTTGCGGCAGTTCCTGTCCACGCCCCTGGCGCGGGTGTCCGGTGAGCACGAACTCGACCAGCGGAGCGGTGAACCCGCCAGCCGAGCGGTTCACGCGCGGCGGTGGGCAGGGGAGGGCCCACAGGATCCCGGATGCGGCACCCGGTCGGCGAGGGCGTGGAGCCCCGGGTGAGCAGGGTGCCGGCGGTGATCATGTCGGCCGTGCCGGGCCGGTCGCGGTGCCGTCGGTGCGGCGGGTGGCGGGCTTGGGTCGGGTGCTCGTTCCCGGCGGTGCGCGCCCGGCGCGGGCGGTCGAACCGCAGACGCGATCCGAAGAACGGGCCGACGCATTGCCAACTCGTGCGGATCGCGCGCTGGCACACTTCACGTCAGCGGCCGCCTGCACCAGGCCCACAACTGCCCCGTCGCATGTGATGTGCCCCGTATTCCGGTGGCTGGGTCTTCCGATTTCGCCCGAGCTTCCCCCGGCCTGATACGGCGGCGCCCAGAGCCATCTCTCGTGCTTTTCTGATGCACCGTGACGGGGCTTTTACGTGCCCACCAGGGTCCGTTCAAACTTTGCCCCTTACCAATAGTCGGAGCTTACGCAGTGAGAACAGCAGCAAGGCGGTCGGGCAGTCTGCTCGCCGCGGCACTCGCCTCGATAGCGCTGGCCGCGACCGCGGTGGTGCCGGCCTCCGCCACCGGAGCGACACCTCCGCCCGGCGCCACGGACACCCAGGACACCGCCGAAACCCTCGCCGTCCACGAGGCCGCTCGCACCGGCAAGCCGGTGGAGGTGCTCGCCAAGCGCAGCGAGACCAGTGACACCGTCGCGCAGCCCGACGGCAAGCTGAAGACCACCACCTACGTCCAGCCCAAGCGGGTGCGCAAGAACGGCAGCTGGGTGGAGCTCGACCCGACGCTGCAGACGCTGCCCGGCGGGGGTATCGCCCCCAAGGGGTCCACCGCCGACCTGCGGTTCTCCGGCGGTGGCAGCGCACCGCTGGTCACGATGGCCCGGGCCGGCAAGGAGCTGAGGCTCAGCTGGCCGAAGCCGCTGCCCGCGCCGAAGCTCAACGGCGCGACCGCCGAGTATGCGTCGATTCTTCCCGATGTGGACCTGCGGCTGTCCGCCACCAAGACCGGGTTCACGCAGGTCATCGTGGTGCATACGGCTGAGGCCGCGAAGAACCCCGAGTTGGACCAGCTCCGGTTCGGCCTGGTGGGCACCGGTCTGTCGGTCAGCCAGGAGGGCGACGGCACCCTCAAGGCGACGGACCCGTCCGGCGGCGGCACCGTCTTCGAGGCGCCCGTTCCGGTGATGTGGGACTCCTCCAAGCCGTCCGCCACCGCTTCGAAGCCCTTCGAGGCCGCTCCGCAGGCGGCGGCGCAGGCCGAGGCCCCCGCAGCGCCCGCGCCGAACGACCCGGCCGCCGCCGGCTACGGCGACCTGCCCGGCGAGGGCGCGAAGATGACCCGGCTCAAGGTCGACCTGCCCAAGGACGGCCTGCTGCTCACGCCCGACCAGGGCATGCTGGACGCCCCGGACACCGTCTACCCGGTGATGATCGACCCGGCGTGGAACACCCCGCACGCCGGCGACTGGGCAGGCGTCTCGCGCAGCTACCCGAACCAGGCGTACTGGCACTTCACGAACACCGGCAGCTACGTCCACGACTGGGGCGTCGGCCTTTGCAACGGCGACTCGCGCTGTGTGCCGGCCGACGTCAAGCGGGCGTTCTTCCAGGTGGCCAACCCGTTCGTCGGCAAGCAGATCCTGTCCGCCACCTTCGGCACCTACGAGAGCTGGTCGTACTCCTGCGACGCCCGACCCGTCGAGCTGTGGAACACCGGCCACATCGCCCCAGGCCTGACCTGGAACGGCCAGAACGCCTCCGGGTTCTGGGGCCGCTACCTGCAGACCATCAACACCGCCAAGGGCTGGAGCGGCAACTGCCCCGGGGGATGGCTGGAGTACGGCGAGGACGGCGCGGTGCGCAACCTCGTCCAGGACGCCGCCAACTGGGGCTGGCCGACCATCAGCTTCGGTCTGAAGGCCCAGAACGAGGGAGACACCCTCGCCTGGAAGCGCTTCACCGACGACGCCTACCTTTCGGTGTACTACAACATGCGGCCCAACCAGATCCCGATGTCCGACATGACGATGTCTCCGGGGTCGGTCTGCCAGTACCCGGGCATCAGGATCAACAAGATGCCCCAGGTCACCACCCGGGCCAGCGACCCGGACGGCGAGGCCATCGGTGTGCAGTTCGCGGTCGGCTGGAACGACGGCACCGGCCTGCGCCGGCGCTGGTGGTCCACCGGCTCGGAGGACGCCGCACCCGCGGGCAACACGTTCAAGGCCTCCGGCTCGATGTTCTCCTGGCCGCTGCCCACCGACCTGCCGCAGGACCTCCAGCTCGACTGGGAGGCCCGCGCCTGGGACGGCACCCAGTGGGGGCCGTGGTCCGCCGACGGTGACCCGACCGGCTGTTACTTCATCGTCGACACGTCCGCTCCGGACGGGCCGGCGATCACCTCGGACGCCTACCCGGGCTCCAAGGACGCCACCGCGGCATTGCCGTGGACCGACGGCGTCGGCAGGGGCGGCAACTTCACCCTGAAGTCCGCCGCCACCGACGTGGTCAAGTACCAGTGGGGCCTGGACACCTCGCCGTCCGCGGCGAACGAGGTGGCCACCAGCGGCGGCGCCGGGCAGACCGTGCGCGTCCAGCCGCAGACGGCCGGCGTGCACTTCCTGTCCGCCCGGGCCGTCGACGGCGCGGGGAACGCCTCGCAGCCCGAGACGTACTACTTCAACGTGCTCGCCGGGCAGACCCAGCGCACCGGCTGGTCGATGGACGACGCGAGCGGCACCGGCGTCACCGGAGCCGGCGGCGGCTTCGAGGCCGCCCTCGGTTCCGGAGCCGCCCTGGGCGCGCCCGGCCACCTCGGCGGGGCCCTCGCCCTGGACGGCACCGTCAACGGCTACGCCGAGACCCAGGGCACGGTGCTGAACACCACCCGCGGCTTCGCCGTCTCCGCCTGGGTCAACCTCACCGACAACACCCGCAACCGGGTCGCGGTCAGTGAGAACGGCAGCTCCGCGGCCCGATTCGCCCTCGGCACCTTCCAGGGCAAGTGGGCCATGTGGACGTCCAGCCGGGACAACCCCACCGACTACGCCCTCGAACCGGCGAGTTCGGACGCCCCCGTGGTGCTCGGCCAGTGGACCCACCTGGTGGGCGTCTACGACCCGGCCGCCAAGACCGGCACCCTGTACGTCAACGGCGTGCCCGGCACCCCGGTGAACGTCGCCGCCGACTGGGACGTCCACGGCGCGCTCGAGTTCGGCCGCTCCAAGTACTTCGGCAACTGGACCGACCCGTGGAAGGGCTCGGTCGACGAGATCCGGCTCTGGGACCGCTCCCTGAGCAGGGCCGAGGCCGCCGACGTGGCCGCCGACAAGCAGCTCGCCACCGGGCTGCCCGCCAGGTCGGTCTGGCACCTGGACGGTGCCTCCGCCAAGCCGGTCGGCACCGCCGAGACGGACAACCTGACCGCCTACAACGGCGTCGCCCTCGGCCGGCCCGGCATCGCCGACAAGGCGATCCACCTGGACGGCGTCGACGACTACCTGCGCGGCACCCGCCCGCAGGTGGACGCAAGCCGGGACTTCTCGGTCTCCGCATGGGTGAAGTTGCCCGCGCCCACCCCCGGCGACACCACCCCGAAGATGGCGGTCACCCAGATCGGGCGGCACAACAACGAGTTCTCCCTGTACTACTCGCCCTACTGGGGACGCTGGATCTTCGGCCGCTACAAGGAGGACAGCTCCACCGACACCCTGGTGCGCACCTGGCAGGACGCCTGCACGACGGGCACCCAGATCAACGGCGTGCCGTGCTTCAGCGGCACCACCGGCGAATGGACGCACCTGCTGGGCGTCTCCGACACCGCCGCCAGGAAGCTGCGCCTCTACATCAACGGCTTCCTGGTCGGCGAGTCGGACTACACCCAGAACGCGCCGTGGGCCAACCCCGGCCCGGTCCAGATCGGCGCGGTCAACCGCGAGGGCGTCAACGGCGAGTTCTTCGGCGGCGACATCGACGACGTGCGCCTGTACGACCGCGTCGTCACCGGCCGGGAGGCCAGTGCGATGGTGCAGCAGCGCCCGCAGCTGGCCGGCCGCTGGAAGCTCTCCTCGGCCACCGGCACCCCGGCCGTCACTCCGGACGAGGGCCCGGCCAAGACCGGCGCCCAGCTCGGCGGCGGCGCGTCGATCAAGGCTGACGGCGGTGTGCTGCCCGTCCCCGGCACCCTGCTGCTGGACGGCTCCACCGGCTACGCCGCGACCGTCTCGACCCCGCTGCACACCGGCCAGAGCTTCACCCTGGCCGGCTGGGCGAACACCGCGGGCGTCCCGACCCGGAAGATGACGGCCCTGTCGGTGGCAGGCGCCGACAACAGCGCGGTCACCGTGCGCTGGGTGCCGCTGGGCAACAACCCCGTCACCGGGCAGCCGTACGGCCAGTGGGAGGCCGAGGTCCGCGACACCGACGCCAACACCGGTGGGACGCGCACCAGGACGGCACACACCTCGGCCATCTCCGTCATGGAGAACTGGACCCACCTGGCGGTCAGCTACGACGCCTTCGCGGACCGGCTGTTCCTGTACGTCAACGGCCAGGTCGAGAACCAGGGCTGCGCGGACGGCGACAAGACCTGCACCCCGCACATCTCCTGGGCTCCCGGTGTCCCGCAGCCCTACGAGGCGGGCGGCGGCGTGCAGTTCGGCCGGAACAAGGAGTCCGGCGCCTGGGGCGAGTACTTCTCCGGCGAGCTGGACGACGTCTGGCTGTTCCAGGGCGTGCTGAGCCCCGCACAGATCGGCAAGCTCGCCGACAACGGTGTCGAGCTGGACACCTCCACCGGCGTCTGATCCCCCTCCTGCCGCGGGCCGGGCGGCTACCTGCCGCCCGGCCCGCGGTCTGTCCCAGCCCATTCCATCTCCCTTCCAAGGAGTCGTTCCCCCATGAGCAGGAAGAGGTCGGTGCTGCGGCGGCCGGCCCGGTCGAGGGTGTCCGCGGTCATCGCGGGCACGCTGATCGGGTCACTGCTGCCGGCACTGCCGCTGGCCGCCGTCGCGGCGGCCGCGGCACCCTATACGAAGCCGGCGGCGGTCTCGCCCGAGAAGCCGGTCAAGGGTTCCGACGCCAAGACCAAGGGCCGCAAGGCCGACACCACCGTCAGCAAGGTCGACGGCCGGCATGGCGGCCTGCCCGGAGCGGGCAGCGCCACCGTCGACGTACCCGGTGAGAAGGGCAAGGCCGTCAAGGCCGGGCAGCTTCCGGTCGCCGTGGCGTCCGCCGGCTCGGCGGGCACGGCGAAGGTCGAACTGCTCGGCCAGGACGCTGCCGCCAAGGCCGGGGTCAACGGCGTGCTGCTGACCGTCTCCGGCGCCGACGAGAACAGCGGACTCGCCGTCGACTACTCCTCCTTCGCGCAGGCCGCGGGCTCCGGCTTCGGCTCGCGCCTGAAGCTGGTGCGGCTGCCCGAGTGCGCGCTGACCACGCCCGAGCTACCCGAGTGCCGGGTGCAGACCCCGCTGCCGGGCGGCAACGACGTCGCGAAGCAGACCGTCGCCGCGGACGCCCTGACCACGGCCCCGGCCGGGTCGATGCGCTTGCAGTCCACCTCCGGTGCGATGGTGCTGGCCGCCACCACCGGCAGCGCCGGCCCCAGCGGCGACTACAAGGCCACGCCCCTGTCGAGCGCGTCGAGCTGGTCGACCGCGCTGAACAGCGGCGCGTTCACCTGGTCGTACGACATGCCGCTGACCGCCATGCCCGGCGGACTGACGCCGAAGGTCGGGCTGTCGTACAACTCCGGTGCGATCGACGGACGGACGGCGAACAGCAACAACCAGGCCTCCTGGGCCGGCGACGGCTTCGACCTCTCGCCGGGCTTCGTCGAACGCAGCTACAAGGCGTGCGCGGACGACGGCGCGCCGAAGGTCGGCAAGGCGAGTCCGGGCGACCTGTGCTGGGGCACGGACAACGCCACGATCAGCTTCGCGGGGCACGCGGGTGAGCTGATCCCGGTCTCGGGCGACGAGTGGCGGATCAAGAACGACGACGCGACGAAGGTGGTGCGCGTCCGCGACACCGGACGCGGCAACGGGGACAACGACGGCGAGTACTTCCGCGCCACCACCACCGACGGCACCAGCTACTACTTCGGCTACAACCGCCTCCCGAACTGGTCGGCCGGCAAGCCGGAGACCAGGTCGGTCTACACGGTGCCGGTGTTCGGCAACAACGCGGGCGAGCCGTGCAACGGTGCCGACTTCGCGTCCTCGTGGTGCCAGCAGGGCTGGCGGTGGAACCTGGACCTGGTGGTCGACGCCCACGGCAACGACATCACCTACTGGTACACCCCCGAGACCAACAACTACGGCCGTAGCCTGAAGGCCACCGACCGCACCCCGTACGTGCGCGGCGGCCGTCTGGACCACATCGAGTACGGCCAGCAGCAGAGCGACCTGTACTCGGCCGGCGTCAAGCCGATGGGCCGGGTCGACTTCGCCACCGCCGAACGCTGCCTGGAGACCACGGCGGGGGTGTGCGACCCGGCGAAGATCGACCCCAACCGGCAGTACTGGTACGACACCCCGTGGGACCAGACCTGCAAGGACGGCACCGACTGCACCACGCAGTTCTCGCCGACCTTCTTCACCCGCACCCGCCTCACCCAGATCGCGGCCAAGACCCTGCAGGCCGACGGCGGTTACGCCACCGTCGACACCTGGGACCTGACCCACAAGTGGGGCACCGCCGACTTCGACTACCAGCTCCTGCTGGACTCGATCAAGCACACCGGCTCCTCCGCCACCCCCTCCGTGCCGCTGCCGAGGACCACCCTCGCCTACAAACAGCTGGCCAACCGGCTCGACAAGGTCGGCGACGGCCGCATGCCGTTCATCAAGCAGCGCCTGGGCACCGTCACCGACGAGCGCGGCGGCCAGATCGACGTCAACTACTCGGCCCCGGCCTGCGACTGGAACGCCCTGCCCACCCCGCAGACCAACACCACCCGCTGTTTCCCGCAGATGTACCAGGCCTCCGAGGAGACCCCGGTCCTCACGGAGTGGTTCAACAAGTACGTCGTCGACGCGGTCATCGCCACCGACCGCACCGGCGGCGCACCCGACATGGTCACCCACTACACCTACCTCGGCGACGCCGCCTGGCACTACGACGACGAGGACGGCCTGACCAAGGACAAGCTCAAGACCTGGTCCCAGTGGCGCGGCTACGCCCGCACCCGGGTGGAGACCGGCGGCGTCACCGGCATGACCACCCAGGCCGACCACTACTTCCTGCGCGGCATGGACCAGGACCGCAACAACCCGGCCGACAGGAACGGCAAGCGCTCCGTCACCGTCGACGACGGCCAGGGCACCGTGCTGACCGACGACAACGCGTGGGCGGGCTACGAGTACCGCACCGAGCAGTACGACAAGCCCGGCGGCGTCATCCTCGGCAAGAACACCAACACGCCGTGGAAGACGGAGACCGCCAGGCGGGTCCGCGACTGGGGCACCACCACCGCCAACATCACCGGCACCGCCGTGACCCGCACGTTCACCTCCCTCGACAAGGGCGCGGGCAGCAGGTGGCGGGAAACCCGCACCAACAACACCCGCGACGGCTACGGCCGGACCACCACGGTCGAGAACCAGGGCGACGTCGCGGTCCCCGACGACGACACCTGCACCCGCACCACGTACGCCGACAACACCGGCGCCTGGATCCTCACGGGCGCCACCCGCGTCGAGGTGGTCGCCGCCAGCTGCGCCACCGACGTCAACCGGGACACCCGGACCGACGGCACCTCGGCGGTGCTCTCGGACATCCGCTACCGGTTCGACGGCCAGGGCTTCGGCACCGCGCCCGCCAAGGGCGACATCACCCTCATCCAGACGCTCAAGTCCCGCACCGGCAACAACGCCACCTACCTGGACCACGCCGCCGCCTTCGACGGCTACGGCCGCCCGCTGAGCAGCACCGAGCTGGCCTCCAGCACGGTCTACGACCTCAGCGGTGCCACCAACCCGGTCACCACGGCCTCGCCGAGCGCCCGGACCAGCACCACCGCCTACACCCCTGCCACCGGTCGGCCCACCAGGACGGTGGAGACCACCCCGCCCGCCAAGGCCGGCGACGCCAGCACCGCCCAGACCACCACCACCGACTACGACCTGCTGCGCGGCCAGGCCGTCGACACGATCGACACCAACGGCCGCCGCACCGACCTCCTCTACGACGCGCTCGGCCGCACCCTGAAGGTCTGGCTGCCCGACCGCTCCAAGGGCGCCGGGCAGACCCCGAACCAGGAGTACGCCTACACCGTCGCGGACAACCAGATCGTCTCCGTCGCCGCCAAGACCCTCAACGAGGACGGCTCCCAGCAGACCGCCCACACCCTGTACGACGGCTTCGGGCGGAGCCGACAGACCCAGTCCCCCGCCGACAACAACGGTCGGATCCTCACCGACACCTTCTACAACGAGCGGGGCCTGGCCACTCTCTCCTACTCCGCGTACTACGCCACCGGCGCCCCCTCCGGCATACTGCGCAACATCGACGACACCACCGGTGTGGAGAGCCAGGCGACACAGGAGTTTGACGGCCTCGGACGTCTCGTCAAGTCCGTCGCCCTGGCAGGCAACGGCGTCGGCACGCCGCTGGCCACCACGCTCATCGAGCACAACGGCGATCGCGTCACGGTCACTCCGCCCACCGGTGCCACTCCGACCACGACCATCACGGACGTGGCTGGGCACACCGTCGAACTGCGTCAGTACAAGTCCGCCACCCCTGCAGGCGCCTACGACAGCACAACCTACGGCTACGACCCGGCAGGCAACCTCACGAAGCTGACCGACCCGGCCGGCACCGTCTGGACCTGGCTGTACGACCAGCGCGGCCGTCAGACCAAGTCCGTCGACCCCGACACCGGCACCTCGGTGAAGACATACAACGACCGGGGTCAACTGACCACCACCATCGATGCTCGCGGCAAGACGATCTTCAATGTCTACGACAACCTCGGCCGTCTGACCGAAACCCACGACGGCTCCTCCACCGGCCCGCTGCGGACCTCTCAGGTGTGGGACCCGGCAGGGAACACGGGCCAGCTGTCCTCCAGTTCCCGCTTCAACACGGTCGACGGTCAGACCTACGAGTACAAGACCACGTACTCACTGTTCGACGCCCGCTCCCGACCGACCCGCACCACCGTCACCGTCCCGTCCGTTCCCGGGCAGGAGGCTCTGGCTGGGAACTACATCACCGGCGCCACCTACCGCCTCGACGGCCAGTCCAGATCTGTTACCTACCCGGCAGCAGGAAATCTCGCGGCCGAATCCGTGGCTTTCACGTACGACGGCCTCCACCGGCTCACTGCGTCCGAGGGCCTGACGAAGTACCAGAGCGGCCAAACCTACAGCCTCACTGGCAAGCCGCTGCAGACCACTCTCAGCAATGGCACCGCCAGCAAGGAGGTCTACGTCACCAACGCCTATGAGTGGGGCACCCAGCGCCTCGCCTCCAGCCGCACCGACCAGTACGGCATCACCGGAGCCGCACGCGCCGCCGCCTACACCTACGATCAGGCCGGCCACGTCACCTCCGTCACCGACACCTCCCGTGCCGGCACCGACCGGCAGTGCTTCCAGTACGACTACCTGACCCGCCTCACCGAGGCCTACACCCCCAACACCGGCACTTGCTCAGCACCCAACGGCACCCACCTCGGCGGCCCCGCCCCGTACTGGACCAGCTGGACCTACAACACCAACGGCACCCGGGCGAGTGAGACCCGGCACGACACCACCGGCAATACCGGACTGGACTCCACCACTTCCTACACCTATCCCGCTCCCACCTCGGCCCGGCCGCACACCCTGACCTCCACCAGCACCGTCACCGGCACTCTCGCGACGCCGGTGGTGGAGAGCTACGACTACGACGAGGCCGGAGCCACCAGCGGGCGCCACCTCAGGCCCACCGGCAACCAGAGCAGCGACCAGACCCTGACCTGGGACACCGAGGGGCGGCTGCGCCAGCTCGCCGGCACGGTGAAGACCACGGCCGGCTCCACCACCACGACCACCAGTCAGACCACCGACTACCTCTACGACGCGGGTGGAAGCCGCCTGATCGGACACACCCTCGACACCACCGACCCGGCTGCGGAGAGCTGGACGCTCTACCTCGGCAGCACCGAACTCAAGCTGGTCAAGGGGGCCACCAAGGCCACCGCCACCCGCTACTACCCCGTCGGCTCCGGCACCGCGGTTCGCACCGACGACAACCTGGTCTCCTTCCAGGTCAACGACCACCACGGCACCGCCGAGATCAACATCGACGCCACCACGGGCGCGATGGACCAGCGCCGCTCCCTCCCCTTCGGAGCAACCCGTGGCACCAAGCCCGTCACGTGGCCGGGCAGCCGAGGCTTCCTCGGCGGCAACACGGACAAATCCACTGGCCTCACCCACCTCGGCGCCCGTGAGTACGACCCCATAACCGGACGCTTCATCAGTCCCGACCCGGTATTGGCCGCAGCCGACCCCCAGTCGCTCGCCGGCTACACCTACAGCAACAACGACCCCATCAACCTCAGCGACCCCAGCGGTCTGCGCCCCGAGGGCACCTGCGGTGGCTTCGGCACCTGCGAGACCCCGGAAGGCACGCTCATCCAGGAGACCTGGACCTCGAACCACGGGGCCTGGACCGACAAGATCCGCAAGATACCGTGGCCGGTGCGCGTCGGAGCGGGCGGCTTCAAGCCCAACATCTGCAACAACAAGGCGAACCCCTGCGAATTCTTCAGGTACGCGGAGAAATCCGCGAAAATCTGCAAGGAGGTAGGTGGTTGCGGTGTCTACCGTACAAGCACCTACCCGCGCAACAATGACAGCTCCCATGACATCCTCCGAGCGTGGTTTCTCAACGCGTTCGACAATTCCGATGTGGTGAACTTCGGCGCAGGCGACCCGTTGGTGAAGGACCTCGTCAAGCAGTCGGAGGTGAAAGATCTAGTCGGCATCCTGCTCGCCAATTACAAGGCCAACGGAAGCAAGGCGATCGGCCAGGAACTAGAGAATGATTATGAGGACATCGGCCCCGGCGAAGGGAATCGTTGGTGGCTCGAAACGCCACTCGGAATCGCCAACGACGTCGTTGGCACATTGACCAACGGGGTGGTCGGCACCAACGGCGAAGCTAAATCCGTGATGGGCTCGTTCAAGGTGAAGGGCAAAATCGCCAGCGTCGGACCAGCCCCGGAAGGCTGGCGTGTCGTAAACATGACTTTCACGGTAGACGATCAATGGGACTGGAAGTCGGCGACCAAGCTCGCGGACCGCGGGAAGCAGCTACCACTGTGGGCTAGATTGCCTCTCGGCCCTATTGTGGGCCCATTGGTGGGGGACAGTGGCCGATCCATTGAGAACCACTTCGAGTGGGGGTACCGCACCGTCCTCTCACCCGAAGACTGATCCGGCGGCAACTGTCATCCGGTGAACGAATCCGGGGAGTGCTCCGCAGTCACGGCCGCGAAGCACTCCCCGGGCTCCCGCCAACAAGGTCGGCGACCGGCCGGGTGACTGATGCGCGGTTTCCGGTTCCCACCGTTTCGGACCGCGCATTCCGTTCTCACCACACGGCTATCCGACATCGATCACCGGCTGGTGTACACCGTCACCCCGCAGGCGGTGTCATCTCGATCCCATCAAGCTGTTACTTCCGGCGACGCCGCCCCATGCCGCCGGCCGATGGCGCAATTAGAAAGAGTAGAAAGAGCTGCCACTGACAGCTACCCCCCAGGAGTTGTTCAACGGCCGACAGGGCCGCGCACCCGCCGGTCAACCCGGCGGGGCTGCTGCCGTCGGGGCCTGGGCGAGCCGCGCGCGATGGCGGTGTTCGCGAGGGGAGACGCCGTACGCGGTCTTGAAAGCGCGGCTGAACTCGGACGCCCTCGGTATGCCGCAGCCGGCGGCGATGAGGTGGACCGGGGCCCGGCGCAGCGCCGGATCGGCCAGGTCACGGTAGGCCCGCTGCAGGCGCTGGCGGCGGATCGAGGCGGCGACGGTCTCGCCGCCGGAGTGCCGGGTGAACAGGTGGTGCAGATGACTGAGGGAGACATGGTGTGCGGCGGCGACCGTGGCCGGGGTCAGGTCGGGGTCGTGGAGGTTGTGCCGGATGAACCCGCGGACGCTCTCCATCAGGGCTCGCCACTGAGTCTCCTGGGGCAGAACGGGGACGGCCTCAAGTTCCTGGGCGACCCAGGCCGCCACCAGGTCGGCCACCACCGTCCCGAGCCGGGTCGCCTCCGCCGGCCGCAGCGCACCGGCCTGACGGTCCAGCCCGAGCAGGAACTCCGCGAGCAGCGCGCTCGAACCCGCCTGCGCGGGCAGCCTCCGGCCGAGCAGTTCGCACACCAGGTGGCTGGGCACCGGCAGCATCGCCTGGGGGATGTCGACACCCATCCCGGCCGCGCGGGCGTTCCCCGGGCCGGTGCCGAAGACCCGCACGTCGTACTGAGTGGTGTTGTCCACGAGCATGAGATCCCCGGGTCCGATCCTGTCCCGTTGGTCCTTCCCGCGCCTCGCCGCCTGGGTGCCGGAGGTCAGCAGCGTCAGGTGGTACAGGTCCGGCTGGTCCGAACGCCGTACCATTCGCTCGCTGCGGACGAAACGGGCCGACGGGACCGATGTCCAGAACATCGTCACCGGCCCCAGCTCCGACCGCCGCAGCTCCGCCTCGAAGCTGTCCGCGTAAGCGCTGGTGGCATCGCATTCCCGAGTCCTGCCCAGCATGTCCCGCCAGTACTCGAAGCGGTCCTTCGCAGGCAAACCCATGCCCCACGGCTCCCCCGAGCCCCCCACCGTCATCCCCGCCCCTTCACGGCAGTGTTCCCCGCTGATGTCGGCGGGACTCCCCCGCCGACATCATCATGTACCGCCGTGCCCTCGACAAGTGCGCACCCGGACGGCTTCCACCTGCCAGGAGTCGGTCCGCAGTTCCATGCCGCGAAGAGTTCGCTGCCCCAGGTCGTCGGCCGACTCGACGGTGACTCCACGCAGACGTCACCATCCCGTGCCCATTCGGGCGCGAGCCGACGGGTCCGCCATGCTCCAGCGTGCGGGGACGCTGCCCGTCGCACGCGCTTATGGCTACACCGGCGCGCAGGGTCTGCGAGGGGACGGACAGCAAGGCGCCGTCGGCGCCAGCCAGCGCGAGGGCCGGCCCAGTGACTGCCTTCACGGAGCCGGGCAGCCTGTGGCAGGGCAGGTAGTCGGGGTTCTCGCCACGGGCGTTGACGGCGTCGGCGATCTCAGTGCGGCGGGTTTGGAGGACAACGTCGCACCCGGCGTCGGCGAGGACTGTGCGACGGCGGTCTCCCACGAGCCGGCCGAAAGCATTGAGGTTGTCGGCCTTGCGCTGGAGGCGCATCCACGCGCCCACCGCGTAGTCGTCCAGCTTCGCGGAACGGGCCGTCCCGCACCGGCGGGCGGTTCAGTGGACGTCGACGGTGAACTGGCGCTTGGTCTGGTCCGGTCCGCCGGGGAAGGACCCGCCGAGTTCGTCGCGGTAGGGGACGTGGACGGTGATGGTGGTGCGGCCGGGGTTCTGCGCGCGGAAGGTGAAGTAGTGGTGGCCGCCCGTGCCGAGGTTCCCGGTCGCGCCGAGGCCGAGCAGGTCCGTGAGGCCGGCGTTGGCGACGTATTCGTCGCCGGTGGCGCGGGCGACGGCCGGGTCGGGATCGGGGGCGGCCATGGTCCAGTTGTCGCCCGCTCCCCGGTAGCCGAACACGTCGATCGAGAAGAGCTCACCGGGCTTGACCACCAGGTCGCCCGAGGTCTGGGTGAACACCGTGCCGTGGTCAAGCTTGCCGGTGGGCTTGCGGTGGATCGCCACCGCGCCGGCGGCGACCGCCAGGGCCAGCACCGCGGTCGCCCCCAGCAGGATCCGGCGCCACCGCCTGCTCATGGGGTTGCCTCGCGGTGGGTGACGCGCAGTGCCAGGAGGGCGGCGACCGCGTCGAGCCAGCGGGCGACCAACTGGTCGCCCTGCGGGCCCTGTACGACCATGGAGGCCGCCTCCAGCCAGCCGCGGGCCGCGGTGGCGGCCGGGCCGGGCAGCGGCTCGGGCGGTGCGGCCGCGAAGCGGGCGCCGCCGGCGCGGACGACCTCGCCCAGGAAGGTCAGGGCGCGCGGCATGACGCCGAGCCGGTCGGCGGTGATCGCGGCGGCCACCGCGCCGTCGCCGAACAGCGTGGAGCGGTGCGGTCCCGGGTTCGGCAGGCCGAACCGCAGCAGGATCTCGACGTCCAGCTCCGCCAGCCGGCTGTCGCTGCGGGGTTGTGGGGTGTTCACCTGGGGCCTCATTTGGGCAGCCGGATGCTCTTGACGTTGGGGAGGCTGTCGTCGGAGGCGCCTCCCATGTGGTTGTCGACGAAGTCCGCCTCGCTGACCCAGACGGTGTAGCCCCAGGGGTTGTAGATCTCCAGCTGGTCGCCCCGGTGCCCGATGATCATCATCTGGTGGCCTCCGTCCCCGCGGACCGACACCGGGGCCGGCTTGCCATCGTCGATCACCCGTTCGATCTCGGTCAGCGCGCTCTGGCGCTTGTCCCGGCTGCCGAGATCCACATTGCGGTACTCCGCACCGGTGTGCTTGCCGATCTCGTCGTCGGCGATGTCGTCGGACTCCCACTCCCACATCCCGCCCCCGCCGAAATGCCACCAGGCGCGGGTGTCGTAGACCCGCCTGGTCTCCTCGCCCCACCGCGCCTTCGCGGCCTCGCCGTTGTCGTGGGCGGGGTCGCCGGGGCGGCCGCCGGTGGTGAGCTGAAAGGCGAACAGCGGGTCGAAGCGGACCCGGTCGGCCTCGCTCATCCTGTCCATGGCCTGGCCGGCACGGGTCACGTCGTTGGCCGTGAGGATGCTGCCGTACACCTGGTTGCCATCGAGAGCGGCATCGACGAGGACCAGCTTGTCCGCGGCGCCCAGGCCCTTGTTCTTGAACCTGCCGGCCAACGCCTTGCTCGCCAGCGCGTTCAGCTCGCGGACGGCGGCCCGACCTGCGGTCTCGGCCTTCACCGCGGCATCGACGATCGGCTTGATGCCCTCCTGCGCCCGCGCCTTGGCGGTGTGCATCTTGTCGTCGTCCCAGTGGAACGGGTCCGGCGCGCCCGCGACGGTGATCTCGTGCAGCAGCGCCAGCGCCTCGGCGAGCGGTGCGTGGCCCCGGCCGTGCAGGGCCTGCGCCTCGCTCAGGGCGCCGGCCAGCGCGGTGAGCTGGCCGGCGCCCTTGCCGAGCATGTCGCGACAGCGGGTCAGGTCGTCGGCGGAGGCCTTGACGACCTCGGCCGCCTTCTCGCCGACCTGCCCGGTCCAGGCGTTCGGCAAGCTCTCGGAGGCGACCTTCTCCACCTTCATCTGGACCTGGTCCAACTGGCTTCTCGCCGTGCTGTAGGCCGCGGCGAGTCCGCCGAGCTTGCCCGGATCGCCCTGCGGGGCAGGCAGCCGCAGGGCATCGTGGACCGCGTACTTGAGGTCGCCGGCGCCCCACATGCCATGGGACTCGTCGATGACTTTCTTCAGCTTCTCGGCCCACTGGCGCTGGCTGTCCGCCAGCAGGCCGGCCAGGTCCGCACCGTGGTCCGCCACGGTCAGGCCCCCTGCCGGTACTGCTGCCGCACACCGTGGTCCGTGGCGGAGTAGTTGGCCGCCGTGGTGTGCACCTTTCCCCCGAGGTCCGAGAGCGCGTCGACATTCACCTGGAGCTCGTCCTGCCAGGCCTGCCAGAACGCCTTCGCCGCGTCACCCGCGTACTCGCCAAGGACCGCGGGGTCCGACATGTCCAACCGGTCCAGGACCGCTTTGACGCCGCCCACGTCCGTACCGGCCGCGATCAGCCGATCGCCCGCGTCCCCCAACTTCGCCGGGTCCGCACTGAACCCCGTCCCCACCCCGCCTATCCCCATGGCCCCCACTCCCCCAGCCCCCGAACGGTCCGTAGACGACCCGGCAGCATAGCATCGTCCGGACCGGCCCCAACCGGCGCTCGGCACCGCCGAGTCTGCGGGCACCGTCCGCTCCCCGCAGGGGAACACGCACCCGGCGCTCTTCCCGGCCGCCCAGCCCGCGCCCGTGGCCGTTTCCGATCTCGTGGGCCTCCTTCGAGCCGGTGACCATCCTTCTTCCAGACCTCGACCGCCTGGTCGTCGCGCTCGATCGCCTGCCGGGTCGGCTGCTGCCAGGCAGCCGTGCCGCCTCAGCGGCCGCCCGGTGCCCTCCACCGTGTAGCTCACGTGAAACAGCCGACCGATCAGCGTCTTGATCGGCGCCAGCGTCCACCGCTGATCTTCCCAGCCATGGGCCAGAGGTCCGCACTCCAACTCCCGTTCCAGCCTTGCGGTCTGCACGCCTCTGAGCCTCGTCGCCCCGGCGATCCCTTCGACAGCCCCCCGCTTCGCCGCGCTCGCGCCACTGCCGCCGCCACCGTTCCACCGACCGCTCGCCCACCCGCAACAAGGCAGCGATCTCCCGATTCCCCTGCCCACCCTCGAAGCGTTCCACGGCCTGCAGCCGGATCCGTTCCCGCGCGGCCCTCCCAGCGTCGGTCAACCCGCCGCCTGCGCGTATCCCACGGTCCAGAGCCACCGGAACGGCCCGGCCACTGCCGGCCAAACGGGTCCGACATCACCCACTCAAGTTCAGCAGGGCTTCACATCAAGACGCACAAGGGCACCGATTTCCACGAGCTGGTCCGGCAGCGCCAAGTCCGATATGCCCATGACCGTGCTGGTCGGCCGGTGCTCCCCGAAGTAGTCGGCGTGGAGGCGTGCTGCCGCTTCGAAGTTCTCCCGCAGATTCCTCACCAGTACCGTGGTTTCCACGATCTGGCCCCGTACAGCCCCGAACCGCCTCAGTACCAGGTCAAGGTTCTCCAGCGTGGTGCGAACCTGCAGTTCAAAGTCGCCGGCACCCACGAAGTCTCCATGCCGGTCATGGGACAACTGACCTGACACGTATACGGTTTCACCCACCTGAACGGCCTGGCTGTAACCGTACAGCGATTCCCACGGCATGCCGAACCCGAATGCCTTCACCTGAGAACTCACAAACACTCCTTCGATACAGCACACGATACTGCCGGTTGCAGACCGGAACCTTTCGGCAGAATTTACAGGTCCTCCGGAATTTTAATTTCTCGACCGCGAACTCGAATTATTCTCTGCGCGCACAGACGGGGCCATGAACGCGGCCAAGCCCTCGTCGGCGCATACCCGCACCCGAACCGGCCCGGCCATCGTGCCGGTGGTCACCGCCGGACCCAGGCCGGGCGGGCCGGCTCGTGCCAGGCGGTACGGACGACCACCCGGCCCGGGGCCGCCCGCCTTGAGGGCCTCCTCCGGCACGGACCCGCTGCCCCGTCCGGCACCCGCTCGGCGACGAGGGCCGGCGCCCGTGCGGCCGGACGCGGCTGCGGCCCTGACCGTCCGTCCGGGCCTCTCCGCCGCCGGCTCGGCTCCCGGTCTGCCGGCTCCTCAGACGATCGGCAGGCCGAGCTCGGTACGGGCCTCCCCGACCAGGCGCAGCGAGCCGATGACGATGATCAGGCCGTCGGGACCGGCCAGTTCGCCGGCCCGGTGCAGTGCTGTTCGGGTGTCGTCGGAGGTCAGGGCCCGGCGCTGGCGTTCGGGGTCGAGGCGGCTGCGCAGGGTGGAGGGGACGGAGGAATGCGGGGAGCGGGTGCGGGTGAGGACGAGGGGCCAGTGGGCGGGCAGGGGGGCGAGCATCCCGGCGACGTCCTTCTCCTCGAACGCGGAGAAGACGATGACGGGCGGGTGGTCGGGGCGCGACGGTGTGCGGGCGTGGCGCAGGATCTCCGGAGCGACGGTGGTGATCCCCTGCGGATTGGTGGCGCCGTCGAGGAGGACCCGGCCCTTCCAGCCGTCCAGCCGGGCATCGGGGACGAGTTCGAGGCGTCCGGGCCAGCGGGTGGCGGCCAGGCGCTCGCGCAGGTGCCTGCCGTCCGGTGGACGGATGTGGCCGCGTTCGATCATGGCGTCCATCCCGGCGACGGCGAGCGCGAGGTTGTGGTGCTGGTGGGCCCCCGGCAGCGGGCAGGGCAGGTCGCGGTGGACCGCGCGGGGCGTGGTCACGTCGACCAGGACCTCGGGGCGGTGGTCGCCCGCGACCGTGCGGACGCTGTAGTCGATCTCGTGGCCGATGCGCCACACGGACAGGGGGGCGCGCTCCTCCAGGGCTTCCTGCGCGGCGGTGGCCGCTTCGGGGCACAGTCGTCCCAGCAGCACGTGGTCGCCGCGCTGGGCCACGGTGACCTTGGCGCGGGTGATCTCGGCGATCGAGTTCCCGAGCAGTGCGACGTGGTCGAGCCCGATGCCGGTGACGACCTTGATGTCGAGTCCGAGTTCCGCGGCGGCGGCCGAGTTGCCGCCGATGCTCGCCTCGGCCACGGCCAGGGACACCCCCGCGTTGCGGAAGTGGACGGCGGCGGTGGCCGTGTAGAGGCCGGAGGCCAGGACGGGCAGGGCGTGCGCGTCGACGGCCCGCCAAACCTCGCCGAACGCCGCGGCGTACTCGGCGCGCGAGGTGGGGGTGCCGTCGACGCGGATCCGTTCCCGGTGCTCCTGCAGGTGCGGGCTGGGCATGCTGCCCGCCCGCGCACCGGAGGCAACCACCGCCGAGACGGCGTACGCGCAGGTGGAGCCCTTGCCGTTGGTTCCGACCACCAGCATCCCGCGCAGGTCGCGCTCGGGGCTTTTCAGTGCTTTCAGCAACTCGGGGAGGTTGGCTTTCCGCCGCTCGCGGGACAGTCCCTGCGGTCTGCCGTGCAGTTGTTCGATGATGTCCGCGCAGTCCTGGTAGTCCATTGGGTCGTACTCCCCCGTACGGACACCCGTCAGACCTTCCGGCAGGGACCGTGCCCGCCCCCTGCATCCCGGAGGGTGAACCCGGGGAGTTCTGCGGGAACACGGGGACGGCGGTGGAAAGCAATAGCGCACCACCGGTCCGTGCCGTGGCCCGGGCCCGCATGCGCGGTGCTCGTGCGGGTGGGTGTCGAGGGGTGTCGGCGGTGCGGTGGGGGGTGGTGGTTCGGCGGTGCGGCGTCGACGAGGACGGCCATGATCTCGGCGGCGCTCCGGGTGGTGTCCTCGGGTGCCCGGTGGCCGGGCAGGGGGGTGCCGTGGACCGGGACAGGGCGCAGGCCCCGGCGCCGGCGATCTGCTGCCAGGCGTGCCGTTTGATCTTCTCCTGGGCCTGGGCGCGGTACCGCCCCGTTCCTCCGCCGACCGTTTAGTTAGAACCTATCACCAGTGTTATTGACTCTCACTCGGGGGAAGTTATAGCTTGTAACGAACGCGAAGACATCTATCGAAGGGAGGGCGGTCGTGACCAGCGAGCGCCTCGTCCAGGTCGTCCTGCCGGGCATCGTGGCCCCGGAAGGCCTGCAGATCCGCCACACCGCCGTACCGAGCCCCGGCCCGGGACAGATCGTGATCGCCATGGAGGCGACCGGCGTCTCGTTCGCCGAGCAGCAGATGCGCCGCGGGCGGTACTACGACCAGCCGCCGTTCCCGTTCGTGCCCGGCTACGACCTGGTCGGACGGGTGCGCTCGACCGGGCCGGGAGTCGACCCCGGCCTGGCCGGACGGCGGGTGGCCGCGCTGGTGAAGGTCGGCGGCTGGGCCAGCCACGTCGTCGTCGACGCGGCGGACGCGGTCGAGGTCCCCGACGGCCTGACCGCGGCCCAGGCCGAGACGGTCGTGGTCAACGGCATCACCGCCTGGCAGATGCTGCACCGCACCGCCCGGGTGCGCGCCGGGCAGACCGTCCTGGTGCACGGCGCCTCCGGCGGCGTGGGGTCGGTCCTGGCCCAGCTCGCCCGCGCCGCGGGCGCCGAGGTGATCGGCACCGCCTCCGCCCGGCACCACGACGAGCTGCGGGCGCTGGGTGTCACGCCGGTCGACTACCGCGCCGGCGACGTGCCGGAGCGGGTCGGGGAGCTGGCCCCCGGCGGGGTGGACGCCGTCTTCGACCACGTCGGCGGCCGCAGCGTCGTCGACTCCTGGCACCTGCTCGCCCCCGGCGGCACCCTCGTCGCGTACGGCAGCGCCTCCACCCGCGACGACACCGGCTCCAAGCAGTGGCCCGTCCTGAAGATCCTCGCCCGCACCTGGCTCTGGAACGCCCTGCCCAACGGCCGCCGCGCCCACTTCTACAACATCTGGGCCGGCCGGTCGCTGAACGGGGACCGCTTCCGCGCCCGGCTGCGGACCGACCTCACCGAGGTCTTCGCGGCCGTGCGCCGCGGCGACGTCAGCGCCCGCATCGCCGCCCAGCTCCCGCTCGCCAGCGCCGCGGAGGCCCTGCGCCTCGCCGAATCCGGCACCGCCGCCGGCAAGGTCGTCCTGACCCCCTGAGCGGCACGCTCCCCGGCACGCTCCCCCGGGCGCGCCGCCGCCGGCGCCTACCCCGGCCCGACCAGCCCGCGCTCGTAGGCGAAGATCACCGCCTGCACCCGGTCCCGCAGGCCCAGCTTGGCCATGACCCGGCCGAGATGCTTCTTCACCGTGGGCTCCGCGAGACCGAGGGCGGCGGCGAGTTCCGTGTTGGTCAGACCGCGGGCGACCCCCAGCAGGACCTCCCGCTCACGCGCGGTCAGCACGCGCAGCCGCTCCGCTTCGCCCCCGCCGCCCTCCCCGGCAGCGTCGGCCCCGGCGGCGGGGAGCCGGTGCGCGAAGCGGTCCAGCAGCCGCCGGGTCACCCGGGGGGAGACCACGGCGTCCCCCCGGGCCACGTCGCGCACCGCCCCCAGCAGCTCCTGCGGCCGGCTGTTCTTCAGCAGGAAGCCGGAGGCCCCGGCCCGCAGCGCCTCGAAGGCGTACGCGTCCAGGTCGAAGGTCGTGAGCACCAGCACCCGCGTCCCGGGCACTTCGCGCAGCAGCCGCCGGGTCGCCTCGATGCCGTCGGTACCCGGCATCCGCACGTCCATCAGCACCACGTCCGGCCGCAGCCGCCGCGCCAGCTCCACCGCCGTCGCCCCGTCGGCCGCCTCCCCCACCGGCTCCATGTCCGGCTCCGCGCGCAGAATCATGCCGAACGCCAGGCGCAGCAGTTCCTCGTCGTCCACCAGCAGCACCCGGACGCTCACGGCACGCCCCCGGGATCCAGCCGTACGAAGACCCGCCAGCCGCCGCCGGGCCGCGGGCCCGCCTCCAGCACCCCGCCGAAGGCCGCGGCGCGCTCCCGCATCCCCGTCAGACCCCGCCCGGATCCGGTGGATCCGGCGGACGCGGGGTGCCCGGTCCCGGCGGCCCGCCCGTCGTCGGTCACCTCGACCGTGACCGCCCCCGGCGCGCAGGACACCCGCACCTCGGCGCGCGCCCCCTGCGGCGCGTGGCGCAGCGCGTTGGTCAGCGACTCCTGGACGAGCCGGTGCACCGTCAGCTGCGCTGCGGCCGGCACCCCGGCCACCTCGCCGTCCACCCTCAGCCGGGTCACCAGGCCCGCCGCCTGCATCCGCTCGCACAGCGCCGTGAGTTGCCCGATCCCCGGCGGCGACCGCCGGTCGTCCCCGGGGCCCGCGCCGAAACCGGCGTCGGGACCGGCGTCCTGGAGCAGGTCCAGCGCCCGCCGCATGTCGGTCAGCGCCTGCCGCCCGGTCTCCGCGATCCGGGCCGTCACGGCGCAGGCGTCGGCCGGCCGCGCGTGCCCGAGCGCGTCCGCCAGCGCCACCACCACCGACAGGCCGTGCGTCACGCTGTCGTGCAACTCCCGCGCGATCCGGGCGCGTTCCTCCTCCACCGCCCGGCGCTCCCGCTCGTCGCGGTCCCGTTCCAGCCGCGCCAGCCGCTCCGCCCGCGCGGCCCGCCGGACCCGGGCGTTCGCCCCGAGCAGCGCGCTCGCGGCGACCGCCGCCGTCATCGCGGCGGCCGAGGCGAGGAAGCGGCCCTCGGGCGCCCAGCGCGCCGCCGCCAGCACCGCCCCGGCCGCCGCCACCAGAGCCGCCGCCCACGCCGACCGGTACGGCGCCCGCGCGGTGACCGTCCCGAGGGCGACCAGCAACGCCGCGTCGGCCGGCAGCTGGACACCCAGCAGCCACTGCGCGAGCGCCGCGGCGGCGATCGCCCCGAACGCGGCCCGGGGCGCCCGCCGCCGCCACACCAACGGCAGCACCAGAGCGGTCTGCAGCGCGAAGCCCGTACCGTCCGCCACCCGCCCCGGCCCGAACGTCACCAGGAACAGGGCCGCCGCGAGCCCGGCGTCCGCCACCAGGGGCGGCACCCGCCCCGGCAGCCGGGCGAGGGCGCCCGGCGGGCCCGTCCGTACCGCACCGGTCCCGGTCATCGTGTGTACGTCCTCGCGTCCGTGTCGTGCGGCGTCCTCGCCGGAGCCCCACGGTAGGGTCCCCGCGCCCGCGAAGGCGTCCGCCCTCCGGCGGAGACCGGGGGCTCCTGCGGGACACCGGGGGCTCCTCCGCGCGGAGGAGCGGACGCGCCCCGGGGCGACCCGCGCCCACCGGCGGGATCGTCCCCCGGCAGGGCGCCTCGCACCCCCGGCGGCGGAACGCTGGTGACGACCCCGCAGCCGCACCGCCCGAGGAGCCCGCCCATGCCACCGACCCGCCGCGCCCTGCTGGGCATGCTCGGCACGCTCGGCGCCGCCGCGCTCGCCACCGTGGCCGCCGCCCCCGCCGGGGGCCGCGGTCCCGCGCACGCCCCCGACGCCCCCGGCACCCCCGTCCCGCTGCGGCTGCCCGCGCCCACCGGGCCCTGGCCCGTGGGCACCGTCGCGCTGCACCTGGTCGACGACAGCCGCCCCGACCCCCTCCTGCCCGCCAAGCCCTACCGGGAGCTCATGGCCGGCCTCTGGTACCCGGCGGAACCCGGCGCCGGGCACCCGACGGCCCCCTGGCTGTCCCCGGCCGCGGCGGCCGACTGGGACGCGCACTCCGCACCGGCCCTCGGTGTCCCCGCCGGCGCCGTGAACTGGCGGGGGATCAGGACCCACGCCCGCACCGGCGCGCCCGTCGCCCGCCGCGCCGGCCGACTGCCCGTGGTGCTGTTCTCCTCCGGCGACGGCGGCTCGCGCGCCCTGGGCACCACCCTGGTCGAGGAGCTGGCGAGCCGCGGCCACCTCGTCGTCGCCCTCGACTCCACGTACGAGGCCGAACAGGTCGAGTTCCCCGGCGGCCGGGTCGAACGCGCCCTCCCCCTCCCCGACGACCTCACCCCGGAGGTCATCGCCGCCCTCCTCGCCGGGCACTCCCGGGCCCGCCTCGCCGACGCCCGCTTCGTCCTCGACGCACTCGACCGGCTCGCCCGCGGGGACCGTCCCGCCACCGGCACCGGCACCGGCGGCGACCCGCTCCCGGACGGGCTCGCCGAAGCCGCCGACCCGGCCAGGACCGGCGTGCTCGGGCAGTCCCTCGGCGGCTCCGTCGCCGCCCAGCTCGCCCACGACGAGCCCCGCGTCCGCGCGGCGGCCGACCTCGACGGCGCCCTCCTGGGACCCGTCGCCGACAGCGGCCTCGCCAAACCCTTCCTGCTGATGGCCTCCGGCACCAAGACCCTGCGCACCGAACCGAGCTGGGCCTCCTGCTGGACGGCATCCACCGGCCCCCGGCACGCGCTGCGGCTGCGCGACGCCGCCCACGGCTCGTACACCGACCTCCAGGTCCTCCTGCCCCAGCTCGTCCGCCGCCTCCCGGTCCCCGACGCGGCCGCGCTCATCGGCACCGTCGACCCCCGGCGCTCCCTGGCCGCCCAGCGCACCGCCGTCGCCGCCTTCTTCGCGCGGTACCTGACGGGGCGGCCCACCGGCTTCCTCGACCGGCCCGGCGACGACTGGCCGGAGCTGGAGGTGCTGAGCTGAACCGGCCCGAGACACGGGGCCGGCCGCTGCCCGAGGGGGCCGCCCCGGGACGGCGGCCGACGGACTGTGAGCGCGACCTCCATCAGCAGGAGCGGGTACGGATCGGTGTCAGAACGGTGGCTCGTCGGAGTAGGCGCCGTCCCAGGGGGCGGGGGCCGGGGCGACGCTTCGCCGGACCTGGAGGAGGGCGACGGCTTCGTCGATGCGGCCGAGGTCGATGAGGTGGTGGGCCAGGACGGTGTTGTTGGACCCGGGGTGCTGTTCGAGGACGGCGACGGCTTCCTCCGTGCGGCCGGCCCCGGCAAGCAGGTGCGAGAGGGACCAGGCCGCGTACCAGGTGCCGCCTTCGGGGTGCGCCCGAGCCTGCTCGATCGCCTCGTGGAGCAGGCCGCAGGCGGCCATGAGCGGCAGCCGTATCTGGGAGAACTCCCACTCCTCCTCACCGTCCCGCCGCTCCTTGAGGGTGTCGAGGTAGGCCAGCGCCTCCTGGGCGCGGCCGTGCTCGGTGTACAGGGTGCACAGGGCGTCGACGACGCAGGCGTCCGCGCCGTCCGGGGAGTCCGCCAGGGCGCGCAGTTCCGCGATCGCCTCGTCGACGCGGCCGTGCCGGACCAGGAGCCGGGACAGGAGGTGGCCTACGCGCCCCATGCCGTGGGGCCTTTCGGCGAAGGTCCGGTAGGCGGCGATCGCTCCCTCCACATCGCCGCGTGCCTCCAGGACCTCGGCCAGGCTCTGCGCGGCGTGCCCGTGGTACTCGGAGCCGGCGTACGCGCGCAGTTCCTCGATCCGTCCGTGCCTGGCCAGCAGGTCGGCCAGTGCGTCCCGGCCGTTGACCGACGTACTCTCCCGGCGGCGCAGCAGGGTGATCGCCTCATCGACACGGCCTTGCCGTTCCCGGACGGTGGCGAGCAGGTCGAAGGCGTTGGACGGCTCCAGGCGCAGCCGGCGGCAGTCGGGGTCGTCACAGGCCGGGACCGCGGCCTCGATCCGGGTTTCCAGCAGCGCCGCCACCTCGTCGTCCTGGCCTGCGGCTTCGGCGACGTCGACCAGGGCCTTGGCGACGAGCCAGTCCTCGATCCCGGGTCGCAGCAGTGCGAGCGCCTCGGTGGCCCGGCCGTGGCGGGCCAGCAGACGTGCGAAGAAGTCCAGGACCGTCCGGTCGCCGGCCTGGGCGTAGGGGCGGGACAGCTCGATCGCCTCCGGCGCCCTGCCCCAGCCTTCGAGCAGCTCGGCCCGGGCCCGGGCGGCCGGCCACCAGCCCGTCGCGACATACGGGTCAAGCACGTCCAGTGCCTGCTCGTGCTGCCGTCGGTCGCCGAGCAGCCGTGCCCAGGCCAGCGCGCAGAACCATTCCCCGTGAGCGGCCTGGGCCTCCACTTCCCGCTCGTGGCCGAGCTCCAGAAGCCTGGTCACCAGCGACGCAGGGATGCAGCCCGACTGGGTCCGGGTCCGGTAATCAAGATCATCAGCTTCCACGACCGGGCACCTTAGCCGCCACCCCCGAAACCCCCGACACCCCGGTTCCGCCCGCGGTCAACGTCCGGTGGGACGGATCCCGGCCCCGTCAGGCTCCGCGGTCAGTACACCTGGAGCTGGAGGATCCGGCGCCACCAGGGCTGGGGAGCAGAAGGCTCCGTCCCGGTGGTGGCGGGGCCGGGGCGGCTCTCGATCGGGGTGTCCCACTCGATCAGGGCGCCGGGGAACCAGGTGACTGGTTTGGTGTCGCCACGCGCGTTGGCCCAGGCGGCGACGCGCTCGGCGGCTTCCCGGTCGGGCAGGAGGCCGTGGTCGTTGGTGCCCACGCCGAGACTGAGCACACCGTCGTCGTACAGGTCGTTGCAGAGCCAGCTGTGGAGCAGTCCGTAGTCGTAGCCGAGAACCTCCCAGCCGAGTTCGTGCCCGTGCTCGGCCACCTTCCGGGCCGGCTCGCCTCCGCCACGACCGTTGAGGTGGGCGAGCAGCACCGGCTCGTCCGTCCCGGCCGCGTGGATGTCGGCGACGAATCCGCCGGCATGCTCGGAGGGCACCAGCAGGGCGTACAAGCGTGCCTGCGCGGGCAGTTGGAACAGCAGGCAGGCCGCCAACGCCTCCCGCACGGTGGCGAACCAGGCACCGTCCTGCGAAAGCCGGTCGCTCAGGCACTCGGATGCCGTGACCAGCCGTGCCGTCCGGGGTAGGCCCGAGCCCGCGAGCCGCTCGGGCGCTGTGACGAAGTAGCCGGCGAGCAGCATCCCGTCGGCCACGGCAACGTCGGAAGGCAGGTCCTCGATCACGCCGGAACCCTATCTGACCTGCGACGTCGACCTCCGATGAGGCGATTCCCAGGCGGTCGGACTCCGGTGGGACCGATCAGACCTCGTTGAGACGGGTCACCGCCCGCCGGGGCGCGGGTCGGCGACGGATACTGCGGTGGATGCTGCGACAAGGACGATCCCCGAAGGTGACGGCCGCAGAACCCTCCACGCACCCGATCACATGCTGCCGACCAGACTCGGCGTCACCTCGCCGCAGAGGTCGGACCAGAACCAGGTCCTCACCTACGCGGCCGGGACGCGGTCCGTCCCGGCCGCCGTGGCCGCGGTGGTTCGACGGTGTCGGCCCGGGCGGATCGACGGCCGGCCGGGGCCGGCCGCGGGCTCCGGGTCCGCCGGTCAACCGCCGGTCGGCCGGGCGGCGTCCAAGTACGCGTCCACCAGGTAGGTGCCGTCGGCCTGACGGGCCATGGTGACCAGGTACTCGTCGAACAGCAGCTTGCTCGGCTTGCCTGCTGCCGCGCTCCAGCCCTGCTCGTCCATGAAGTCGTACTGAATGCGGACTCTCAGCCTGACCTCCTGGCGTGTCAGGGGCGGCGGTGTGTCGTCGTCGGTTTTCTCCAGCATCACGTCCGCGGCCCGTACTTCGGACCAGCCGCGGTGGGCCCGGAGTTCCTGGAGTTGCGGGCTGCCTTCGGTGAGTGTGGTCGATGCGTAGGACTGCCGCTTCTCGCGCAGCCACTCGGTCAGGTAGCGGGCCGAGCGCGTGGTGACGTCGGCTTCCGTATCACTGTGGTCGAAGCTGTAGGAGGTCACGGCCCAGGCGATGGCCACCGATTCGGGGTCGTGGGGTGCGACCGTCAGCGTTGGGGTCTTCGCCGCCGGTCGCCGGGGCGGGGAGGGCGCAGGACGCGGCGGGTAGGTGATGCCCGGGGGCTGCTGCACTTGCCGGTCGTCGTCGCCGGTGCAGACGGTGGTGCACCGGGACGGCCCGAAAAAGCCTCCGCTCCGGTAGTCGGTGCGGGGCGTCTGCAGCCCGAAGGTGAGCATGTTGGAGTGCTCCGTGCGCACTCCGGAGATCCGGAAGGGCTTGCCGCCCTCGGCGGTCAGGGTCCAGGTCCGGTCCTCGCCGTCGACGGATCCGTCGATCTTGATGACGTAGTCGTAGCTGTGCTCGGAGGCCAGCGCCGTCACGCTGAAGACTTCCGGTTTCTGGTTCTCGAGGTAGTGGTACTTGTCGCGGAAGTACGGCGTGTAGGACATCTCCCCCTGGGCGTAGCCGACCAGCGCGGCCGGGGACGGCGAGTCGAGGTCGAGCCCGATCTTCCCCACCTCGCCGATGCCCTGCGAGACGCAGCCGAGCACGGTGCCGGTCTCCGGCGGCCGGGGGGCTCCGATGCGTTCGGCCCGGATGTTGCGGATCGCCACGGTCCGGTCCTTCGCGCCGACCAGCTGGAGGTCGATCGCCGACGTGCCGAAGTCCGTCCCGCCGTGCTCGTGTGCCCAGGTCCGGCTGCCCACGCACCCGCTCTTCACGACGTCGGCCGGTATGTCCGGTGCGCTCATCGCCTGGGGGATGACCGTGGGGTTGCCGACGGTGCCCAGTGCGTAGTGCGCGGAGAACCGCGGGTCGTCCTTGCCGAGGTCGTCCTGCCAGACGGTGGTGAGCAGCCCGACCGGCACCCCGATCACCAGCAGCAGTACTCCGACCACAACCCCGACCAGGATCTGCTTGCCGTTTCCCGGTGCGGCAGGGGCGGACGGCGGGGCGGGGGCGGACGGCGGGGCGGCTGGTGGCGCAGGCGGTGTTGGGAGTGTTGGGGGTGTTTCAGATGGGACGGGCGGTGTGTCGGGCGGCTCTTGTTCCGGAGGTCCTTCACCCTGAACTCTCACTGGCGGCTCCCCCGAACCCCTGGGCAGATGTCCCGCCACGAGCGTATCGACCGCACGCCGCTCGGGACAGGGCGCCCGTGGCCTGCGGCCCACCAGGCCCGCTACCGGTTCGGCATCCCCGTGCCCAGCGCCGGGAGACCGGGCTCCCCCGTCCGTCATCGTGCGCCGATCACCGGACACGGCGTGGAACGGTGCGTCTTCCGCTACCCGATGAGGGCCTCGGTGATCTGACGGGTGGTCTGCGCGGCGACCCGGGGGTTGACGGCGGCGTGGTGGGTGTGGGCGTTGAGGGCCGTGGCCAGCGCCCAGCCGCGGCCTCGGATCCAGGTGGCGTCGTCCACGCCGAGCGCGGCGCGGAAAGCGGTCCGGCTCCCGGCGGACATCAGGGTGAAGGCGATCGTCAGGTCGCAGGCCGGGTCGCCGATGCCGAGCCCGCCGAAGTCGATGACCGCGCTGAGGCGGCCGTCGACGGTCAGCAGGTTGCCGGTGTGGAAGTCGCCGTGGACCCAGACCGGAGGACCCTCCCACCCGGGGGCGCTGATCGCCGCGTCCCACACCTCGGTCATGGCCGCGCCGTCGAACACGCCGTCGACCCGCGCGATGGCGGCCCGCGTCGCCCGGTCACGTGCGGCCAGCGGCCGGGCGGTGAGGTCCTCGCGGGCGGCGCGGGCCGGGATCTCCTCGGGCTCGAACCGCTGGAGGGCGTGCAGGAACCCGGCCAGTTCGACGGCGGCCTCGGACGAATCGGCCAGCGCCTCGACGGTCGCCGCCTCGCCGTCCAGCCAGCGGGACACCGCCCACGGCCACGGATAGCCGAAGTCGGGCCGCCCTACCCCCACCGGTACCGGCACCGCCAGGGGCAGGTGCGGGGCGAGCCGGGGCAGCCACTCGGCCTCCTTCTCGGCCTGCCCGACGGCGCCGATGTGGCGGGGCAGACGTACGGACAATTCCTCGCCCAGCCGGTGGATCACATGGTCCGAGCCGGCCGGGTCGAGCGGTTCCAGGGGCAGCGCGGCCCACTGCGGGAACTGCGCGTCGACCAGGCGCCTGACCAGCGTGGCATCGATCTCCGGGCGGGTGTCCGCGGTTGCCTCGGTGATTGCCTCGGTGATTGCCTCGGTCGCCAAGAGCAACTCCTCGGGTCGGCCCGCCGGTGCGGCGAGCGGTCGTGGCCGGCACCGTGCGTCCGGGTCCGGCCTGTGCGGTCCTCCTCCGGTCAGGGCTCGACCGGGACGGCCGTCGTGTCCGCCGGGACCTCGAAGACGAGGACGAGCCCGTCGCGTTCGTTTCCCTGCTCGCCGACGCGGGTGAACCCGAAGCCCGCGACGGTGGCCAGGGAGGCGGTGTTGTCAGCACTGACCCTGGCCCGCACCGTCCTGACACCGGGTTCGGCGGCGGCCCTGACGAGCAGTTCCCTCAGCATCGCGCGGGCGTAGCCCTGGCGGCGGTACCCGGGCACCACGGTGAAGCCGACCTCGACCATGCCGTCCTCGTCCGGCGGCCCGTGGAACCCGGCGTCGCCGACCACGGCCCCGTCCGGTTCGGACACCGCGGCCCGCGTGATCCAGGGCGCGGCCGACGGGTCCTGGGCGAGTTGGTCGGCGCGGTAGCCGAAGATCCAGCGGGCCCGGTCGCCGACGAAGTGCGGGTCGAGGGCGACGCCCGCCTCGGCGCTGCCGCCGGCGAGGTCGCCGTCGGCGAGCGCGCGCAGCGCCTTCGCACCGAGCTCGACGAAACGGACGCGCTTGGCGGTGGCGGAGTGAGGTTCGCTGTTCATCGCGGAGATGCTCGCCCAGCGGCCGGAGGGCTGTCCACCGCTTTACGGCCCGGCGGACATGGCGGTCGTCCCTGTTCCGGCGCGGACCGCGCCGGAACAGGGGCCGGCGCGCGGTGGGCGGTGGGCGCCGCGCGGGGGCCGTCAGGGGCGGACCGGTTCCGGGGCCAGGGAGTTGCCGGGCGGGATCGAGCCGCAGTCCGAGGGGGCCGGGCGGCCGGCGAAGCGGTCGTTCAGCCAGTTCAGGGCGAGCGGCGCCCAGGGGGCCGGGACGCCGAGGTGGCTGAGGAGGTCGAACTGGTCGTACTTGATGGCGCGGTTGCCGGTGTCGCAGTACTGGCGGGCCAGCGCCCGTACGTCGCCCGCGACCATGACGCCGTCGCCGGTGCCGATGCCGGGCGGGTTGTTGAAGGTCCCCTCCCAGATGCCGCCGTTGCCCTGCGCGATGTAGCCGGGCACGGTGGGCGTGGCGGCGCTGCCGAGGTTGACGCGGTTCACGGCGGTCACGAACGGCGGCACCGAGTTGGGGTCGGCGTACTCCGGTTTGGCCATCTTGGCCCAGGTCAGTCCGGGGTACTGGCCGAGGGCGTTGAGGATCGAGGCGTTCTGCAGCTTCTGGAAGACCTGGAGGCCGTAGTCGCTCAGGTAGGGCGTCAGGTCCAGGCCGTAGGAGCGGGCGACGCCGATCAGTGCCAGCGGGGTCAGGCCGTTCCACATCAGCGCGCCGTCGACGTACTTGAGGTTGTGGGCCGGGTCGACCAGCAGGCCGCCCTCGGCGAAGCCGACCAGGCGGCGGTTGACTTCGGGGGCGTAGCTGGGGGCCAGGGCGGCCGCCCAGTTGGTGGCGATGGCGCCGCCGGAGTAGCCCATGAGCCCGAAGGCGGTGTCGGGGCCCAGGCCGGTGGCGGTGGAGTTGGTCGCGGCCCGGATCGAGTCGAGGGTGTTGGTGCCGTACTCGGGGCCGGCTCCGAAGTCGGCCGGTTGGCCCTCGGTGTCCGGGATCACCACGTCGTAGCCCTGGAGCAGCAGCGGCACCACGAAGATCGCCTCGGAGTTGGCGATCACCCCGCCCAGCGTGACGTCGCCGGCGATCGCCCGGGACGGGGCGTCGGCGGGGTTGAGCGAGTCGTAGAACGACTGGTAGGAGACCGCCTTGCGGCCGTCGCCGCCCGGTGCCCGGACCACGGTGGTCACGTTGGCGGCGGGGCGGCCCTGGGCGTCGGTGCTGCGGTAGAGGAGCTGGATCGCGGTCAGCGGGGTGGGGATGCCGACCAGGTGGTAGGGCAGTTGGCGGGTCTTCAGCACGGTGCCGGGCGGCAGTGAGGCGAGGGGTGTGCTGCCGTCGTAGGCGTAGAACGGGTCGGCGGCGCTCGGCGTGCTCGCGGCGGTTGCGGCGGTTGCGGCCGCCGGGGCGGCGGTCGCGGCCAGCGCCGTGGCGAGGGCGGTGGCCAGGAGTCGGGCGGTGATTTTGGACATGTCTCCCCCGGTTCAGAGGTCGGTTCACAGGTCGGTCCGCCGGGTGGGGTGACTGAGTGGGCGTCAGGCGCGGCCCGCCGCCGGGCGTTTATGCGGACGATCCTGTTACCGACTGGTAGGTAACTTTGGATCACCATGGTGGCCGTCCGGCGCCGGTCCGCTCCCGGGCACGGCTCACAAACTTTCGCGAGGTGGATTGTGACCGCACCACAAAGCGCGACCGGCTCCCCCGGAGACGGGACCGGCGACCGGGCGCCGTGCTGCGGCGGGCAGCCGCCGCACCAGCGGCTGCCGGCCGGACAGCCGCTCCTGGTGCCCGCGGTGCTGACCGGGCGGCCGGACTCGGTGCGGGCCTGTACCGGCTGGACGACGTGCTGCTGGAGTGCCAGCTGAGCCGTCCGGGCCCGGCCCGGGATGGGTTGGCCGCGCTGCTCGCGCCGCTGGCCGGGCGCCCGGAGCTGCTGGAGACGCTGCGCGCCTTCCAGGCCGGCGGGTTCGACCGGCGCCGGGCGGCCGCCCTGCCGCGGGTGCACCCGAACACCGTGGACTACCGGCTGCGCAAGGCCACCGCGCTCACCGGCCTGGACCCGGCCCGGGGCGGGGACCTGTCGATGCTGCGGGCGGCGCCGGCGGCCTTCGACGCGGCGGCGCGCGAGCGGCCGACGCCGGGCGGTTGACGGACCGTCCGGCCCCGACCCGGCCCTGCGGGCGGACGGGCCCTGCGACGGACGGGCGGTCCAGCCGCTCTGCAGCCGCGCGGCGGGCGCGTCCCAGGCGGTCAGCCGCCCGCCCTCGCCGAACGTGATCGTGCCGGAGAAAGGACCTCACAGGCGTCCGCGCCCGGGCGTACGCGCGCCAAAGGCCCTTCGCCGCGGGTTTCCACGCGTCCGGTGCGGCTCAGAGCCATCCGCGGTGCGCCGCTTTGATCCCGGCTTCGAAGCGGCTGCTGGCGCCGAGGCGTTCCATGATCGAGGACATGTGGCGGCCGACCGTGCGGGAGGAGATGCCGAGGCGTTGGCCGACGGCGTCGTCGGTGAGCCCGGAGCCGAGCAGGCGCAGGAGTTCGCGTTCGGTGCCGGTCAGGCCCGTGCGGGGGTCCTCGGGCTGGGTGGCGCCGAGGGGGACGGCTGTGTGCCAGGCCTGGTCGAAGAGGTCGAGCAGCGCGGCGAGGATGCCGGGTTCGGTGACGTAGAGGGCGCCCTTGCGGTTGTCGGCCGGGTCGATCGGGACGAGTGCCTGGCTGCGGTCGATGATCACCATGCGGGACGGGGTGGCGGCGGTGGTGCGGACCTCGCCGCCCTGGCTGAGCAGCCAGTGCGCGTAGGTGGCGACGTGGGGCTGGTTGCGGGTGGAGTCCTGGTAGAGGGTCCGGATGGCGACGCCGCGCGAGAGGGCCTCGGCGTCGGTGACGCGGCTGGCGGCGAGGTCGTCGGGCCGCTGGGCGCCGGGCTGGCTGCCGAGGGCTTCGGTGGTGGCGCTGCGGCCCATCCGCTCCAGGCGGGCGTGGATGGCGTCCATCCCGAGGAAGCGTTCGCCGTGGGCCGTGCGGTGCTCGGCCCGGTCCGCGACCATGCGTGTGACGGCTGCTCGCGAGGCCGCCAACTTGGCTTGCCGGGAGGCGAGTTCCGCCTCCTGGCGGGTGAGGACGTCGGCCAGGCCGATGTCGGGACTGACCGCGCGCAGCTGCCCCGGCCGTTCGGCGGAGGCCCGGACGAGGGCGAGCCGGGCCAGTTCGTCGAGGTGGCCGTGCACCTGGCCGGCGGTCAGCCCGCAGTGTGCGGCGATCTCGTCCACGCCGTAGGCGGGGTGGTCGAGCATCGCCTGGTACGCGGCCGCCGCTCCGGCCGTCAGGCCCAGCGCTTCCAGCATGCATCCCCCCAGGACACCCGGCCGCCTTCCCGTGAGGCGGCCGGTCGCATTCAAACAGCCATGCCGTTCTCGGCTCAAGATTCGATTACGGACGCCCGTGGTGATACCGGGCGCCATCGGCAGAGTGAGGCGCGCGTCACACTCCCGAATTTATGACGCGCACATGACATCTTGTCCGGATCCAGACAGGCCGATTGGCGACATCCGGAAGGCCTTCCGGCGGTGCCGGCGGGCGGCGAAGCTAGTGATCGCCGCCAGGGAAACAGCCCGAACGGCAGCCGGACGGAGCGTCAACCGCGGGACACCCGACCGGACCACACCCTTCCCACCTGCAGCAAAGGACTCCGCCATGATCCGCACCCGTATCGCCCAGGCCGCCGCGGTCGCCGCCGCCTCCCTGACCGTGCTCCTCATCGCCCCCGGCGCGGCCTCGGCCGCCGACACCACCACCCCGGCCGCCACCGCGACGCCGACACCCACCCCCACCGCAACCGGCTCCGACAGCATCGGGTGGGGCGGGGTCGCCACCCCGGGCAGTATCGGGTGGGGTGGGGTCGTCACCCCGGGCAGCATCGGCTGGGGCGGCTGAACCCGCGGTGGAAATCCTCCACGCCAGCCTGAAACGCCGCCACCCCGGCACGGCCGCACAGGAGGGCGAAGCCGCCAAGGCCGTGGACGCCCTGTGGGCGCACGCCGAACCCGCGGACGGACTCGAGTACGCCAGCGCCCGGCTCGCCCCCGACCGGATCGACCTCCTGCTCTGCCTGCTCACCCGGGACGAGCCCGGCCAGCCCGACGCGATCAGCCGCGCCCACCGCCTGATCGCCCGCAGCCACCGCACCTCCCCCCTGCTGCGCCACGGCTACCTGCCGCTCGAACCGCCGACGGCCGAGGACCGCGCCGCCCGCTGACCCGGACCCGGCACGCCCCCTCCCCCGACACCCGGCGCCCTGTTCGAACCCTGCGCACCCATCCGCCACGGGCACCCATCGCACGAGCGGACCGACCTTCTCGCGCACCCCGCCCCACCCGGACCGGCTGTTCCTGCAGGACAGCCAGCACCGGAATCGGCCCGACCATCCGATCGGGCACCCCGCACGGCCCCATACGCCCGCATTCACCGAACTCCCGAGGATTATCTGTCATGAACATTTCACTCACCCGTCTGAAGAAGTCCGCCGTCGCCGTCGCCGTCGCCGCGGCCGCCATCGCGGGCATGACCGCCATGCCCGCCCACGCCGACACCTCCGGCAGCATCGTCACCGCCGTCCAGAGCCAGCTCGGCAACGGCCCCGGCAGCGGCTACAGCAGCGGCGCCGGACAGACCAGCTCCGCCAGGGGCCAGGCCTGGTGCGCCGACTTCGCCGGCTGGGCCTGGGCCCAGGGCGGCGGGGTCCAGCACCTGGGCGACCTCACCGACGGAGCCGCCAGCTTCTACGACTACGGCGTCAGGTACGGGACGCTGTCCGGCACCCCGCACCCCGGGGACGCGGTGGTCTACGACTACAACCCGGACAGCGACTGGGCCAGCCACGTCGCGATCGTCACCGCCGTCGGCAACGGCCGCATCACCGTGATCGGCGGCAACGAGGGCCACAGCAAGTACCCGAGGGGCATCGTCCAGGAGGAGTCCACGGGCAGCTACTCGGTGGGCAGCGCGCCGTGGGGCCAGCGGATCAGCGGCTACATCTCCCCCGTCACGGCCGGCGGCGGGGGCACCGCGCCCGCCGTTCCGGCCAAGGCGATCCGCGGCGACAAGGGCACCGCGCTGGGCACGGACGGGACGTCGATGACGTTCACCCGCTCCGCCGCGGACGGCCACCTCCAGCTCACCTACCTGCCCTCCGGCGGCAAGTGGGCCACCGCCGACCTGACCAACACCGCCGGCGCCCCCGTCTCCGCCGGCGGCCCCCCGGCCGCCTTCGTCCAGCAGAACGGCACCCTGGGCGCCGTCACCGCGAACGCCGCCAACGGCCACCTCCAGATCACCTACCGCTCCGCCGGCGGCACCTGGGCCACCACCGACCTCACCGGCTACGTCGGCACCCCCGCCACCGACGGCACCTACAGCGTGATCACCGGCTCCGACGGCACCCTGGCGATCTACAGCCGCAACTACGCCGACGGCCACCTCCAGCTCACCTACCTGCCCGCCAGCGGCACCTGGGCCACCGTCGACCTGACCTCCTACGCCGGCACCCCGGTCACCGCGGACAAGGCCCCGGCGGCCTTCGCCCTGCAGAACGGCACGATCGGCGCGATCACCACCGACTCGTCCAACGGCCACCTGCGCCTGACCTACCGCGCCCCCGGCGGCACCTGGGCCACCACCGACCTCACCGGCTACGTCGGCACCCCCGCCACCGACGGCGCCGTCAGCGCCTTCACCGGATCCGACGGCACCCTGGCGATCTACAGCCGCAGCTCCGCCGACAGCCACCTCCAGCTCACCTACATCGCCAACAGCACCGGCGCCTGGACCACCACCGACCTGACCACCACCGTCGGCACCCCGGTGTCGGCAGGCGGCTCCCCGGCCCTGTTCCAGCAGGCCGACGGCACCCTGGGCATCGTCACCGCGAACGCGGCCAACGGCCACCTCCAGCTCACCTACCGCCCCTCCAGCGGCGCCTGGGCCACCACCGACCTCACCTCCTACGCCGGCACCCCCGCCACCGACGGCACCAACCTCAGCTCCGCCTTCAACCCCGACGGCACCCTGGCGCTCTACAGCCGCAACTACGCCGACGGCCACCTGCAGCTGACCTACCACCCCACCAACGGCGCCTGGGCCACCACCGACCTCACCGGCTACGCCGGCACCCCCGCCGAGTAACCCCTCCTCCACAACAGCCGCCAGGACTCCGACAGCCGGCCCCGACTCGACCGAGTCGGGGCCGGACCCGTGACCGGCCACCGTGTCGACATCCCGCTCGGTGCGGAGAGGGTGGCAAGCGGGTACGGCCAGGGGCGGTGCGCCGGAGCGGGCGGGGCGGCGACGGGTCAGGGGTGGAGGTGGGTGAGGACGCGGTGGACGGCGTGCTGGATGGCCGTGCGGGACTCGTCGGTGGGGTCCAGGGTGTCGAAGCCGTGGTGGCCGTGCGGGACGTCGATCACTTCGAGGTCCGTGCGGTGCGCTTCGGCGGCGGCCGTGAACTCCTCGACCGTCGCGGCGATCTCGGGGGCCTCCAGGCCCACCCGGGTCAGGACGACGGGCAGCCGGCCGGTCCCGGCCAGGGCGGGCGCCGGGCGGAAGCGGGTGTCCACGGCGTGCCAGCCGGGCAGGGGCGCGAGGACGGGGTAGGTCGCGGCGAGGCAGCGCAGCCACGGCGGGGGTGCCGAGAGCCAGTCGGCCGCGAGCAGGCCGCCGGCGGAGAAGAACCAGAGGGCGATGCGGTCGGCGTCCACGCGCGGGTCGGCGCGGAGCAGGTCGACGGCCTCGGCGACGTCCTGCGCGGCGAGCGGGAAGTCGGCGAGGGAGTGCAGCCGGTGGTCCAGGGTCGCGCCGATCACGCCCCGGCTCGCCGCGTACCGGCCGTAGCCGACGAAGGTCGTCCAGTCGCGCGGGGTGGGGCGCAGGGTCTCGGGGAGGGGGCCGCCGTGGACGAACAGCACCGCCGGGCGCGGCGCCCCGGTATCGGCGTCCGAGGACGGGTGGAGGTCCGCAGGCAGGTGGAGGTCGACTCGGCCGATCCGCTCGCGGGTCTGCTCGGGCACGTCCAGCGCGAACGGGCGCAGGTAGCCGGGCTGTTGACCGGCCGGTGGCGCGGTCAGCCGGTGGCCCTCGCCGGCGGCGGCGCGCAGCAGGAGGTCGGCCAGGTCGTCGGGGCGGGAGAGCATCGGCCAGTGGCCGGTGTCGAGGTCGAAGAAGCCGACCCGGGGGTCGGCGAGCGCCTCGACCTGCGGCAGGCCCAGCGTCAGCAGGCGCTCCACCTTGGCGGTGCTCATGCCGCCCGCGGTGCAGAGGATGGCGGAGACCGGCAGCGCGGCGAGCGCCCCCGACAGCCGGAGCGGCTGGGTGAAGGTGGCGCCGGGCTGCGGCGAGGCGAGGCGGGTCAGCCGGGCCAGCGCCTCGTCGGAGAGCCCGTCGGTGCTGCCCCAGCGCTGCCACCCGTCGGCGTCCGGCGGGGCGATCAGCCCGCCGTCCCCGTCGTGGCCCGCCGGGTTCAGCAGCCGGTCCCGCACCTGCTCGTCGGGGACCTGCTGGAGGGCGGTGTCACCGTCCTGGGGCAGGCCCGCGTCCAGGTGGACGATCCGGGTGATCCGCTCCGGGCGCCGGTCGGCCGCGCCCAGCACGGGGTGGATGCCGTAGTCGTGGCCGACGATCACCACCTGCGGCGCGTCCACCTCGTCGATCAGCCGCACCACGTCCTCGATGTGCGTCTCCAGCCCGGTGTCCGGACCGGCCAGATGGCGCCGCTCCCCCAGACCGGCGAGCGTCGCCGGGTATACCTCCGCCCCCGACTCCCGCAGCCTGGCGGCCACCTCCCGCCAGAGCAGGCCACCGGTGAAGGGCCCCGACACCAGCACGAACGCCGTCATGATCGTCTCCTCGCGCGTCTCGTCCGCCCGCCCGGCCTCCGGGCCGCCGGTGCGTACGGGTACGGTAGGAACTCCCCTTGAGGGAGGTTCAAGCCTTGTCGCCCGACGTTCTGTGGAGCATCGGGGAGCTCGCCGAGCGCGCGGGCACCACGGTCAAGACCGTCCGCTTCTACTCCGACCGCGGCCTGCTGCCCGCAGCCGGCCGCAGCTCCGGCGGGCACCGCCGGTACGGCCCGGACGCGCTGGAGCGGCTGCGGCTGATCCGCTCCCTGCGCACGCTCGACCTGCCCGTCGCGGAGGTGGGCCGGGCCCTGGAACAGGAGTCGGCGCTGGAGGACGCCGTCGCCCGGCAGTTGCGCGAGATCGGGTCGCAACTGGCCGCCCTGCGCTGGCGCGAGGCCGCCCTCCGGCTGCTCCAGGACTGCTCCCCCGCCGAACGCGCCGACCGGCTCCAGCTGATCGGCGCGGTGGCCGGCCCGCCCGACACCACCGTGATGGCCCGCTTCTGGCGCCGGGTGCTGCCCCCGCGGCTCCCCGCCCCGCTCCTCACCACCATCATCGACGCGGCCGTCCCGCAGCCCCCCGACGACCCGACCCCGACCCAGGTCCTGGCCTTCGCCCGGATGCACGCGCTCACCGCCCCCGGCCGGCTCAGCGTCGACGTCTGCCGGCCCGACCTCCGCGCCCCCGGCGAGGACTACCGGCCCGCCGTGCTCTACCAGGGCCTCGCCCACGCCTACGAACTGGCGGCGGCGCAGATGGCACACGGCCACGGCGCGGCGCGGGCGGGCGAGGCCCTCGACCGCTTCGTCGCCGCGCACGCCGACGCGCGCGGCCTGCGCGACACCCCGCAGTTCCGCCGCCGCCTCGGGTACGTCCTCGACCGGACCGCCGACCCGCTGGTCGACCGCTACTGGCAACTCGTCACCGAACTCGCCACCCCGCCCGACGGCCCGCCCGCCGTCACACCCGGCTCCGCCGACGCGTGGCTGCGCGCCGCCCTGGACACCCAGCTCGCCGGCTCCACCGCCTGACCCGGACCGCGCCGAGGCCGCGCCACGTGCCCGGGCCGGCGGCTTCACCGGGGGGAGCGTTCGGCGCCTGCCGGCCTCTGGGCGAACGGGCTCCGAGCCGCGCAACGTTCTGCCGGCTGCTCCGCGCGATCCAGGCGGAGACGGACGCGGCCGCCCGCTCAGGTTCGTCCTCACGGGCGGCAACACCGACGGGGGCTGCGCGATCGGACGGTTCCGGGCGGGGCGCGGCGGCCGTCAGCCGGTGATGGTCCAGGTGTCCGTGCCGCTGATCCGGCTCAGGCCGGTGGTGGAGCAGGCGGTCAGATCGAGGTTGGCGAAGGTGATGGTCTGGGTCACGGAGCTGCCGGCCAGGGTGCCCGCCGAGACGGTGCCGGTCGAGGTGCCGATCTTGGTGCCGTTGACGTTGGAGAAGTTGTTGGTGTAGTTCCAGGTGCTGGTGGTGCCGTCGTTCCAGTAGAGGGTCTCGGTGCCCGAGCCGCCGCCGAAGAACGTGGTGCAGGACTGGGTGGCGGTGCCGGAGAACGGGCCGGTGAAGCCGGTCAGCGCCGGGTGGGTGAGGCTGAGACAGAGGGTGGCCACGTCGGCTCCGCTGACCGCGACGGTCCGGCTGGTGTCGGTGATGGCCGGGGAGAAGTCGACGCTCGTCGTCCCGACGCAGGTGACGAGGGTGGTGGCGGACGCGGGCGCCGCCCCGGCCACCACCGCGCCACAGGCGAGCGCGGTCGCGCAGACGGCCGCCGGGATCTTCTTCATGCCCATGCTTCCTCCGGGAAGTCGACGGTGTATCGGATCTACTGGCGCATGACCGTGCGGCCGCCGGAAGCCGTGCACGACGGCGGCTCCCGGCGAGGGGGCGGGCCTTCATCGCGGGAGTCTGCCGCGCCGGCGGATCCGTGTCGAGGGCCCCCGGCGCGGCCGCGCCGGCCGGGCGCGACGTTCGCGGTCGGCCACGCCCGCGAGAGCCGGCGGCCGCCGGCGCCGACGCTGCGTGACGTCGTCGACCTCGCTGTGCGGCTCATCGAGTTCGCCGGTGCCCTGATCATCTTCATCGGCGCGGCCTGGGCGTTCGTCCGGTTCATCGGCTACGGCACGGCGCGGCTGCGCAGCCGGAAGGACCCCGGGGGCGCTGTCCTCGGCGCCTCAGGCCCGCCAGTAGTCGTTGGCGGCTGCGATGGTGGCGAACTCGGTGGCCACCACCTGTGCGGCGAGCACCAGGCTGTCCGGGGTGGTGGAGTAGTTCGGCCGGCCGCCCTTCAGGACGTCCAGATCGGGCTGGATGTTGTGAACGGTATGGCGGGCCAGGGTCAGCGCCAGTGCGCGTCCCTCTTCCGGGGAGCTCGTGATCAGGGAGTTGCCGGGGACCAGGACCATGCCTTCTTCGGGTACGCGGTTCATGGCGCCACTGTGTCCTCCGGCCGGAGCACGGACGGTGCCTGACACGCTTCACGGAGCCGAAGGAGTGACGAGCGCGTCCGACGGACCTTCGGCTTGGCGTTCGGCCTTCGCCGTCTTCCCGATGGCCTGTCGGTGAACAACTCCCGCCCCTACACTGCGAATCCGACCGGACACCGGCCATGACGGCGGGCCGGTGGAGACGATCGAGAGGCGGGCTGGATGAGCGACGACCGGCTGAGAGTTCCGCACGAGTACCGGGTGGCGACCACGCGCGTCGGAGGGCTCGCGTTCACCGTCCTGCTGCTGTCCTTCGGGGCGATGCTGCCGATCTGGAAGGACAAGGAGTTCGCGCCGTCCAGCAAGCTGATCGGCTCGCTGCTGGTGGTCGGCTTCTGCCTGCTGGTGATCGTCGGTGTCCTGCGGGCCGGCACCCTGGTCACCGCCCAGGGGATCACCGTGCGCGGGATGGTGCGCCGCCGCCGACTGCCCTGGGCCGCGATCACGCACTTCGCCAAGGCACCCAACCCGAACGCGCACGGCCGCGGCGCGCCGGCATTCCTCACCTACGCGTTCCGCGCCGACGGCCGTAAGGTCCACCTCCCCTACGTCGACGACAAGCACGTCCTGGTGGACCGCGAAGTGGAACGGCTGAACGCGCTGCTGGCCGAACGCCGCGGCGACGCCGGCTGAACCCGGGTTGGGTCCGGGGCCCGCCCGTTCAGCGCCCCGGACCGCGAACCTGGGGTCAGCGCAGAGTGCGCAGGAAGATGTCCGCCTTGCCGTTGGTGTCGCCGGGGACGAGGTCCGCGGCCGCGGACTGGAAGACCACCTGGCGCCCGCCGGCGCTGACCGTGTCGATCCCGGCCGTGGCGGGGCGGTCGGTGACGACCTCGTCGGTGCCCGTCTCGAGGTCGCGCAGCGTCAGCGGCGCCGGCCCGGTCGACCCCGCCGGGGTGTGCAGCAGGTAGCGGCCGGTGGGGTCGATGGCGACGCCCTTCACCCCGGGCACCAGCAGGGCGGTGCCGGAGGCGACGTCGTGGACGTAGGTGTCGGCGCCCGAGAGGTAGACGACCTTGTTGCCGTCGTCGCTGAGCTGGACCAGCTCGGCCGCCTTGTCCGGGCCCTCGATCGGGCCGGCGGCGTTGTTGTCGGCCCAGTCCCACAGGAAGATGTCGTGGTCGCCGCCGTCCTGGTAGGCGAGGCGGGTCCCGTCGCGGCTGATGGACGGCCGGATCGGCGCGGTGTTGTGGATGACGTCGACGGTCTGCAGCTCACCGGTGTCGGGCCGGCGGACCTCGACGCGCTGGTTGGGCTCCGGCGGCCGGAACCTGACGGTGAACGCCTGGTGGGTCTCGTTCGAGCCCATGGCCGCCTCGCAGGTGAAGAGCGAGCAGGTGTAGGCGGACGTCCAGCCCCGGGTCAGGTGCTCCTGGTAGAGCGCCGTGTTGGCGAACCTGGGTGCCAGGTAGGCGAGGACCTGCCCGTCGCTGCTGAGCATGGGCGCGGCCGTCGCGTATCCGGTGAACTGCCGGTTCTGGTTGGTCGTCAGATCGCGGACGATGACGCGGTCGTACCTGCCCGTGTCGCCCGGGGCGAGGTTGTTGGCGTACGAGGTGAACACGATGCGGTCGCCGGCCGGCGTGATCGACACCCGGGCGGAGTCGTCGTTGCCCTGGGTGCCGTCGGCCGCGACGCTGACCCGCTCGATGCCGATCGAGTGGACGCCGGCGGCGCCCGTGCCGGCGGCGGGCCCGGCCCAGGCCGCCGCGGGCAGGGCCGTCGCGACCGCACAGGCCACGGCCGCCGTGCTCAGGGCGGCCCGCGCGCGTTTGGCGGTGGCCCGGTTCGTACGTCCTCGCATGGTTCCCCCCACGCAGTTCCGGTTCGGTACTCCGGTCGGAGAACCACCGACCATCAAAAAGGCGCCGGGGGGACGTGGTCAACGCGCAGACGCGCCAGATGACCTTTCGGAACGGACGGTTTCGGTCATCCGGGAACCGTTCCGTCACTCGGTCATCTCCCGTATCAGGTAGGGCAGTTGATACCGGGAGGCGATCAGCGGCGGCCGGCGCCGGCCCGGGCCGCCCCGGGGCGGCCGGGTCGACGGACGTCCGGTGGGCCGCGGGCCCAGGCTTGCGGCGTGGGGCGGGCATGACGGAGGATCACCGGACCCGCCATGATCGACTTCCGGTCGTCGGCGGCGCTCGACCGTTTTCTCTTCCCACCGGGGGTACCGATGACCACATACGCGGACGGCAGGCACGACGACGGCGCCGGGGAGAACGGGCGCCGGCCCGGCCGCCGGGCGCTGCTCGCCGGCATGACCGGGGCGGGCGCGCTCGCGGGCACCGTCGCCCTGGGCACCCGCGCCTCGGCGGCGAGCGCCGCGGCCACCGCGGTCACCGCCGGCCCGGCGGACTACGTGGTCGACGTCGTCGCCAAGGGCGCCGACCCGAGCGGCCGCACCCCCAGCGACGACGCGTTCCGCAAGGCCGCTCTGGAACTGCTCGGGGGCGCTCCCAAGACCGGCTACACCCCCAAGAAGGTCCTGCTCGTCCCACCCGGCACCTACCTGCTGACCCAGCCCGACTCGCTGCTGCCCGTCACCCACGGCACCGACAACCCGGGCGTGATCGACGGCATCTCCATCAGCGGGTACGGCAAGCGGCTCTCGCGCGTCGTCTACGCGCCGACCACCCCGAACACGGTCCTGTGGACCAACGACGGCCGCTACAAGAACATCCGCCTCAGCGGTCTGACCTTCGAGAGCCGCGACGCCACCGCCACCTTCAACCTCGCGGTCTCCGGCGTGGGCAAGGGCGTCCAGGACACCTGGTACACCGACGTCGAGTGGCACGGCACCTGGAAGGCGGGCATCGTCCTGGACGGGCCCGCCGGCACCTCCAACCTCAACAGCGAGATGGGCTGGGACCACTGCCAGATCAGCGGCTCCTACGCCGACGCCTTCCTGGTGATGGGCGGCAAGCCCACCGAGAACCAGCAGGACCAGTTCCTCAACTACTGGTTCCGTGACTGCAAGGTCGAGTTCCAGTCGGGCGTCTTCGTGCGCAACGAGCGCGGCGGGTCGATGAACTTCATCGGCGGCTCGTACATCCTCGTCGACGAGGAATCGACCGGCACCTTCTTCAAGCTCAACGCCAACAGCCCGCGCAACGACTCGGTGATGCGGCTGTACGCGCAGGGCATCCGCTTCGAGGTGCGCGGCAAGGACCACAAGGTCATCGACTCGGCCTGGTACAAGGGCAGCATCACCTTCGTCTCCTGCGACGACACCGCGAACTCGTTCAAGCCGTTCGCCGCCGGCGCCACCGCGCACGTCTACCGCTTCAACGCCGTCAACCCCTCGCGCGGGCCGATGATCCGCTACCAGGACTGCGCGCTGCTCGGCTCCCACCAGGTGACGACGGCCACCGCCACCACCGCCGGCAAGGTGCTCTACGACGGCTGCCGGTTCGCCGACGCCACCACCGCCGCCACCGCCCTGCGCTGGAGCGGCCCCGCCCCCTGGTACGAGTTCCGCGACTGCCTCGGCGAAGGCGTCCGCATCCCCGACGTCAAGGCCCCCTGACCGCACCCTCCGGCCCCGCCGGGGGTGTCGGTGGGGGTGGGTACCGTGCGGGGCGGCACGTGCTGGTGGGAGTGGGAAGGAAAGGGAAAAGGTGGGGATGGGCGAGGTCAGGCCGCAGACGCGGGAGTACCTGGACGGGCTGTTCACGCCGGGGGCGCGGATCGGCGGCGATCCGCAGGGCTGGTACAGCTGGATCGAGATCGCCGAGGTGCAGGACGTCGCCACGGTGCGGCTGCCCAGTGGGCGGTTGGTCGTGGACTCGCCCTGGATCGCCGGGCCGCCGCGCGAGCTCGCCTCGCGCATCCCGCCCGGTGAGTACCCGGTGGATGTCGCCTGGGCGAGCTGTCCCCGCTTCTACGACGGCTCCTACGAGGAGTACCGGGAGTGCGCCGCGATGCGGCTGCGGGTGCGGGACGAGCCGGTGGCCGTGTGGGAGCTCGCCCTCGGGGTGGGCGAGGAGCCGGCTCTGCGGGCCGACGGCGCCGGGTTCGAGGCGGAGGAGGCGATGGGTTGCTTCGTCGATGCCACCGCCTGGCAGCCGCTGACCGAGCCCTTCCGCCGCTTCCTGGCGGGTGAGGCGGCCGACGGCTTCGGCGGCTCGGGCGGCGCGGGCGGCTTCGGCGGCTCCGGCGGCTCATCGGAGGGGCGGGGCACCGAGCGGCTGTGCGGGGGCTGGTTCGAGCTCGCCCGGGACGAGGAGCGCCGGGCCGACCTGCTGACCTTCGGTGTCCCGGAGGGCTGGGGCCAGGTCTGGACCGGTCTTGCCCGCGACGGCGAGGTCGCGGTGATCGTCGTACCGGGTCCGGTGCCCACCAGCCCCTGGGACTGAGCCGGTTCCTCCTGGCTACGGGCGGCGGGGCGGGCGGGGCGAGGGGCAGTCGGTGTCCTGGGCGGGCAGGACGCCGTCGAGGAGGTAGCGGTCGACGGCCGCGTCCACGCAGGTGTCGCGGGGGGCGAACAGGCCCGCGTAGACGGTGTGGCGGAACGCCCCGCGCAGGGTCACCAGCCGGGAGCCGGTCAGCGCGCGGTGGGCGGAGAGCTGGCCCGGGTAGGTGGCGGCCGGGTCGCCGTCGGCGCCGACCAGCAGGACCGGGACGGCGTTGCGCACCCGGGTGGGCGGTTCCGCGGGCTCGGCGGGCCAGAAGGTGCACGGGGTGAGGTTGCGGGTGAGCGGGCCGAACAGCGGCTCGTCCGCGCGGTGGGCCTGGATGTCGCGGTAGTAGGCGAGCGGGTCGCGCGAGGCGGCGCGGTCCGCGCACATGATCGCGGTCTGCGTGGCCGCGTAGCCCCCGGTGTCGGGGGACGCCAGGCCGGTCAGCACCGCCTCCAGCAGCGGGGTCGGGTCGGCGGGCCGGCCTTCGGCGGCGTCCAGCAGGACGCGCGCCAGGGCGGAGAAGCCCTCGTAGGCGTTGTCGTCGTCGCCGGCCGACACCGTCCACAGCACCTGCGGCAGCGTGCGGGCGTCGATGCGGAGGGTGCCGACCGTCAGCGCGGCGCGTTCGGCCGCCCGGCGCACCCGCTCGACCGAGGCCAGCACCTCGGCGGTGGTGGTGCCCAGGTGGTGGCGGTCGTCGCGGCCCGCCGCCCAGGCGGCCCAGGCGGCGAGCGCGGCCCCCATCGCGGGCCCCTGGGTGGCCGTCAGGTCGGGGCCGAAGCGGTCCGGGTCCATGGCCGCGTCGAACACCACCCGCCCCACCCGGTCGGGGAACAGCTGGAGGTAGACCTCGCCGAGGTAACTCCCGTAGGAGGAGCCGAGGTAGGCGATCGTCGGCTCGCCGAGGACGGCGCGCACCAGGTCCATGTCCCGGGCGGTGTTGCGGGTGGAGGCGTGCGGCAGCAGGGCGCGGTACGGGGCGCAGCGGGTGGCGAGGTCCTTGGCGAGTTCGGCGGACCGGTCGAAGCCGAGGCGGTCGGGGCCGGCCGAGCCTGGGCCGGCGGTGGGCCAGCCGCAGTCGAGGGGGGTGCTGGCGCCGACGAAGCGCGGGTCCATGCCGATGATGTCGTAGCGGGCGCCGAGGGCGGGGGCGGCCTGGCGCAGGGCGAGGGTGAGCGAGCGGACGGGGACGGCGGGGCCGCCGGGGTTGTAGAAGAGGGTGCCCAGGCGGTGGGCGGGGTCGGTGGCGGGCAGCCGGGAGAGGGCGATGCTGAGGGTGCGTCCGTCGGGGTGGCGGTAGTCGAGGGGGACGGTGACCTCGGTGCAGCGGGCGCCGGCGGCGTCGAGGTCGGCGCCGGCGGTGTCGTCGGGGCCGGTCGCGCAGGGGTGCCAGAGCGGTTGCTGGTCGCGCAGGGCGGCGAGCGGGTCGGCGGGGGCGGGCGCGGCGGTGGTGGCGGCCGGTGTGGGGGCGGCGAGTGCCGGTGCCGCGGACGCGGTGAGGAGGGTCATGGCCAGTGCCGCCACGGCGGCGGCCGGCTTGGCGGCGCGGATCACGGTGTCTCCTCTGGGGTGCCTCGGCGGGCCGTCGGGGCGACCGTAGGCGCCCGCGCCGCCCTGGCGCGTCCACCGCCGGTACCGGCCTCCCCCGCCGAAGTGCCCCTGTGGATCTGCTACTTCAGGACCATCCGGGTGGCTTGTCGTTCAACCTCCGGCATCGGACGAGCAGTGAGCCTGCCCAAGGTCCGCACGGTGCTACGACGTGATCCGGCCGGTCGGGGTGTTCTCTGTGTAAGTCGTCATCGCCGCCCGACGAATGTCGAACAGTCTCCTGAGCGCCTCGTTGGCTGCTTCGTTGTCCAGCCCGGATGCCTGGGTCATGATCAGACGGGCACCCGCTTCGACCTCGGCCCAGGCCTGTCGACTGCGCCTGCTGGCGGCCAGCCTCACTTCACTGCGGAGGAACCCGGACGCTGCCGAGAACCCGGCGGAGCCAAGGGCCAAGAACGCCGCGGGGATACGAGCATCTGCAGAAGCCAGCCCGGCAGCCCCGGAGACGGCAGCGAGAACTGCGGCGGGCAGGCCGAGCGCGACATCGAAGAACGACCAGAAGCGCACCTTCCGGTCGGCGCGACGCATTCGATACTCCGCCTCGTCGAGCAGCTGCTTGATCTCGGCCTCCATACGAGTCATCTGCCCACGGGCGCAGTCGTCTTGTCGCTCGCCTTCAGTCATGGCCCGAGGATCCCAGTCCACGCCTCACCGCCCAACCGGTTCGCCTCGGTTGGTCCCCTTCCTGTGATGTTCGGGCCGGGCGTCCGCCTCGGGGCCGGGACTCGGCCCACCGTCATAGCCGGCGGCGGGCCGCTGATGGCAACGCCGCAGAGGTGACCCGCCGCGTCGGACAGGCCGGGGGAAGCTGACAGGTCAGCGGCAAAGCCGGTCGACCGCGACGAGCGGGGCCGTCCGGTAATGGTGTGGCGCCTCACGATGTTGACGGTCGAGCAGATTGACCGCTCCAGGGAGCTTCTCGCCGATCCCCGCCAGACCTCCCCTCCCTGCCAGGGGGTAGCCGAGCCGCTGCCAGCGATCTGCCAGCGGTCTGCCGGTGTGGTGCGGAACCGTCGCGGGTGCCGGGTGGTGTGCCTCGACCGAGGTGTGCCTTCGACTGCCCGGACCCGTCGACGAAAGGGCATCCGCGTGTCTCGTACCTCCTCTCCCACCGGCCCGGCCGCAGGGCCGCGCCGTGCCTGGGCCGCCCGCGCCACTTCCTGGCGGCTGGTCGCCGGTGCGGCCGCGGCCGCTTTGCTGGCGGCGGTGTGCCCGGCGACCGCGGTGGCCGTGCCGGACGCCGTCCCGGTGCCGCGGCTGGCGTGGGCGGCGTGCGCGGACGGCTTGGAGTGCGCGAGCGCCCGCGTCCCGCTCGATCACCGCGACCCGGGCGGCGCCGGGATCGACCTCGCCGTCATCCGGCACCCGGCGGCAGATCGGGCCCACCGGATCGGTTCGCTGTTCTACAACCCCGGCGGCCCGGCCGTGCCCGGCACCGTGGCCCTGCCCGCGATGCTCGGCCTGTTCCCCGAGGAGGTGCGCCGGCGCTTCGACATCGTCAGCTTCGACCCGCGCGGCACCGGCGCCAGCGCTCCCGTGCGGTGCTTCGACGACCCGGCGGACGAGCAGGCCCTGCTGGCGGGCACCGCCGCCGGCTACCCCGAGGGCGCGGACCAGCAGAACGCCTGGGCCGACGCCTACCGGCGCCTCGCCCGGCAGTGCGCGGACCACACCCCCGGCCTGCTCGCGCACATCTCCACCGCGAACACGGCCCGGGACATGGACCTGCTGCGGCGGGCGCTCGGCGACCGGCAGCTCAGCTACCTGGGCACCTCCTACGGCGGCTACCTCGGCGCCACCTACGCCAACCTGTTCCCCCACCGGGTGCGCGCGATGGTCCTCGACAGCGCCCCGGACCCCATCGCCTGGTCGACCGGCCGCGGAGACCAGGCCGCCGGCGCGGGCGCCCTGCTGCGCAACGGCACCGACGTGGCCGCCGCCCGCGTCCTGGACGCCTTCCTCGACCGGTGCGGCCAGGCCGGTCCGCCGACCTGCGCCTTCTCCGCCGGGACGGGCGCCGCGACCCGGGCCCGGTACGGCGAGCTGCTCCGGCGCCTGCGCGCCCGGCCGGTCGTGGTCGGTGAGATGACCTTCACCGCCGGGTCGGCCGTGGAGGCGACGATCATCTCGCTGTACGGAACCAACCCCGTCGCGCAGTTGCCCACCGGCTGGGCCCGGTTCGGCGCCACGCTCCAGGCGTTGTGGACCGCCACCGAGGCTCCCGCCGCGCCGGGCACCCCGCTGCCGCCCGTCCCCCGCCCATCGCCGGACCAGGCGCTCGCGCTGGTGTGTTCGGACAGCGCCAACCCGCCCGGCCGGGCCGACTGGCCCGCCCTGGCCGCGACGGCCCGGGCCCGTTCCGGCGAGGCCGGCGCGTACTTCGCCTGGGCCGACGCGCGCTGCGCCGACTGGCCCGTCCGGGACCGCGACCGCTACGACGGCCCGTGGGACCGTCCGACCGCCCACCCGGTGCTGGTGGTCGCCAACACCGGTGACCCGGCGATGCCGTACGAGGGGTCGCGGGCGATGGCCCGCTCGCTGGCCCGCGCGCGGCTGCTGACCGTCGACGGCTACGGCCACTCCGTGCTGGCCAATCCCAGCGATTGCGCCGCCGGGTACGAGGCCCGCTACCTGGTCGACGGCGTCCTGCCCGCGCCCGGGACGGTCTGCGCGCCCAACGAGCCGCCGTTCAGCGGGTGATCGCATCTTCGGGGGGCGGGCCGACCGGGGTGGGTCAGCCCGTCTCCAGGGCCAGTGACTCCGGTCGCGGCAGCGTCCGGCCGCGTTCCCAGGCGGTCCGGAAGGCGGCCTCCCCGAGGGCCTCCGTGCAGCCGTCCAGGACGGCCCGCAGCTGCGGATCGCCCGCGTCGTGGGCCCCGCGCAGGCCGTACGCGGCGCCCAGGGCCGCGGCCGCGCGCGCCGCCTGTCCGAGGTCGAGGCAGTGCTCGGCGAACCCTTCCAGCACGTCCGCCCGCACCGGCCGGTCGCCGCTTTCGGCGGCCAGTTCCAGGGCCCGGCGGTGCAGCGGTGCGGCCGCGTCCGGCGCGCCGCGCCGTTGCTGGGTGCGGGCCAGGCCGGTGTGCAGCAGGGCGAGCAGGTGCAGGCGGGCGGGGGCGCCGGGGCCGGACGCCGGCAGCCGTTCGAGCCGGCGCAGTGTCTCCTGCTGGCCGTGCAGGGCATCGTTCAACTCCCCTTCGCGGCGGGCGAGTTCGCCGAGTGCGTAGTGGGCGGCGGCCTGCAGGTGCGGGTCCTTGGCCCGTTCGGCCTCGGTCAGCGCGCGCTCCAGGTCGGCGCGGGCCGCGGCCGCCTCGCCGCGGCGCGTCCGCAGCCGGCCCGACAGCACCAGGGACAGCGGCGTCTCGCCGCGGCCGCCCGTCTCGGCGTCCCGTTCACCGGCCTCGGCCAGCGCCGCGAGGGCCTCGTCGGTGGCGCCGGTGACGGACAGCAGTCCGGCGAGCGTGACCAGCGCCATGGCCAGCCCCCAGCGGTCGCCCAGGGCGCGGAAGCCGTCCACGGCGGTGCGTACGTGGTGCTCGGCGTGTGCGGTGCGGCCCGCGCCCAACTCGATCCGGCCGAGCACCAGGTGGGCGGCGGAGCGCAGCCACCGGTCGGGGTGCCCGGTGTAGCGCCGCGCCGTCTCGTCCACCGCGTGCGGCGGTCCCGCCATGGCGAGCAGCAGTGCGGCGGCCAGGGCGACCGGGTGGTCGGTGCGCTCGGCCGTGAGCAGCGCCGCGGTCATCGTCTCTGGCGGGATCGCGGGTTCGGCGCCGGCTTGGGGCGGGGCGGTGAGCTGGGCCAGGATCACGCATCGGGCGTGTGCCTGTTCCAGGCCGGGCGGTGGGGTGTGGCCGTGGGCGGCGAGGGCGGCTGCCGCCCGCTCGCCGGCCTCGTGGCCCCGGCCGCGCATCAGCCAGGGCCAGGCGCAGGCGGCCGTCAGCCGCAGCGCGTGCTGCGGCGGGCCGGTGGCGAGGGCCCGGGCCAGTGCCGCGTCCAGGTTGGCCTGCTCCGCGTCCAGCCGGGCCAGCCGGCCGATCTGGTCCTCCGTGCGCAGGCGGGGTTCGGCGTTCTCGGCGAGTTCGACGAAGCGGCGCAGGTGGGCGGCGGCGGTCGGGCCGTCCTCGCCGGCCTCGGCGAGCCGTTCGGCGGCGTAGGCGCGGACCGTCTCCAGCAGCCGGTAGCGCACGGTGCCGTCCTGCTGCCCGGTGGCCACCACCAGGGACTTGTCGACCAGGGCGGCCAGCAGGTCCTCCACGGCCGTCGGGTCGGGGGCCGGCCCGCCAGGCTCGCCCGGCCAGTTGTCGGCGCAGACCGCGTGCGCGTCGGGGAGGGTCGCTCCGCCGGCGAAGACGGAGAGCCGTCGCAGCAGGACGCGCTCGTCCTCGTCCAGCAGCTTCCAGCTCCAGTCGATGACGGCGCGCAGGGTGCGGTGGCGGTCGGGAGCGGTGCGCGGGCCGCGCTCCAGCAGCCGGAGTCGGTCGTGCAGTCGCGCCGCGACCTGTCCGGGGCTCAGGGACCGCAGCCGGGCCGCCGCCAGTTCGAGGGCCAGCGGCAGGCCGTCCAGCTCGCGGCAGATCCGGACGACCGGTTCGACGGTGTCGTGGTCCAGGGTGAAGCCGGGGCTGGCGGCGGCGGCCCGTTGCGTGAAGAGGGCGACGGCCGGGTGCGCGAGCGCCTGGCGGGCGGTGGATCCGGGCTCGGGCACGGCGAGCGGTGTCACCGGCCAGAGCGCCTCGCCGGTGATCGCGAGCGGTTCGCGGCTGGTGGCCAGCACGGTGAGCCGGGGCACGGCGGCCAGCAGGCCCTGGGTCAGCCGGGCCGCGTCCTCGATCAGGTGCTCGCAGTTGTCCAGGACGAGCAGGACGTCGCGGCCCTCCAGGGCCCGGGCCATCCGGTCGACGGGATCGCCGGTCTGGTCTCCCGTGGGCAGGCCGGCGGCCAGCGCGCCGGCCTGCGTCGGGCGGCAGAGCGCGGTCAGCAGGGCCCGGGTCACCGCGTCCGGCCCGTCGGCGCCCGCGAGTTCGGCGAGCCGTACGTCCGTCGCGGGCGGAGCGGCGCTCGCGGCCGCCATCGCCAGCCGGGTCTTTCCGACACCGCCCGGCCCGGTCAGCGTCACCAGGCGGGAACGGCGCAGGCGCTCCCCAACCGCCGCCAGCGCCTCGTCGCGGCCGACCAGGGCGGTGAGCGGGAGGGGCAGTGCCGCCCGCCCGGCCGGGGACGGCCCGACGGTAGGCGGCGCGGTCGGCGGTGTCGTACCGGAGAGCACCCGCAGGTGGGCGTCCCGCAGTTCGGCCGACGGGTCCGCGCCCAGTTCCTCGGCCAGCGCCCGCCGGGTACGTTCGAACACCTCCAGCGCCGCCGCCTGTCGCCCGTCCGCGTGGAGCGCGCGCATCAGCCGGACGGCGGCCCGTTCGCGCAGCGGGTGGGTGACGCACAGTCCGGTGAGCTCGGCGACCAGCCCCGGCAGCGCCTCGGTACCGCCGAGGGCGAGCAGGGCGTCCGCCCGGTCCTCGACCGCCGCCAGCCGCAGCTCCGTCAGCCGGGCCGCCGGCGCGCAGGCGAACCCGGCACCCGCGGCGTCCGCGAACGGTGCCCCGCGCCACAGGTCCAGCGCCCCCTCCAGCAGCGCGACCGCCTCGGCGCACCGGCCCGCCGTCAGCGCCGCCCGCCCCGCGGCCGCCTGCTGCTCGAAGTCCCAGGCGTCCACGTTCGCCCGGGGCAGCTCCATCAGGTACCCGGCGGGGTGCGAACCGACCACCGTCCGGTCCTCCCCCAGCACCCGGCGGAGCCGGGAGACCAGGGACTGCAGGGCGCCGGCGGGCTCCAGCGGCGGCGCGTCCGCCCACAGGTCGTCCACCAGGCGCTCCCGGGTGACCACGCGCCCGGGGTCGAGGGCCAGCCGGACCAGCAGCAGCCGAAGCCGCGCCCCGCCGACCTCGACGGCCGCCCCGTCCCCGCCCCGCACCACCTGAAGCGGCCCCAGAACGTTGATCCGCACCCCGCCCGCCCCTCGCCCTCGCCCGGCACCGGCCGGCGTCCAAGACCACTCCAAGATCATTATCCCGGCGTCCCGCCGGGGTTCGGACGGCAGGGCGGCACGCTCCGACGCGAGGTCTCAGCGACCCGATCTCCGTCGAGCACGCCGAGGTGGTGCCCGCCCTCCTGCCGCCCGACGCGGACGCCTCAAGCAGCGACGGGGCCCAGGAGTTGGACCGGAACCGGGATCCGTGATCGGAGCCTGGCGGGTGTCCGTGCCTCGGGGTGGGTGCGGCAGGGGGTGGTCATGGGCGGGCGGGGGTGCGGTCGTCGAGGAGGGCGTGGCCGAGGGGGGTGAGGGTGTGGCGGACGCCTGGGCCGGTGCGTTCCGTGGTGAGCAGGCCGGCGGCGCGCAGGACGGTGGCGTGGTGGCTGGCGGTGGCGGGCGAGGTGTTGGTGCGGCGGGCGAGTTCGGCGGTGCCGGCCGGGTCGGCCGCCGCCTGGAGGGTGCGGGCGCGGGTGGTGCCGAGCAGGGCGACGAGCGCGCCGTCCGGCCCGTCCGCGGCGGCCGAGGACCAGATGGCGCGGTAGGTGGCGAGGTCGGGGGCGAGCGGGTAGTGCAGGACGAGCGGGTGGTCGAGGCCGCGGTTGTCGGTGAGGGCCAGCGGGTCGGGCCAGAAGAAGGTGGGGACGAGCATGACGCCGGCCCCGCGCAGCCGCAGGTCGGTGTCGACGGGGCAGGGCAGCGTCAGCACCGGTGACCGCCACCGGATGTCGGGGTGGAGGCTGCCGAGCAGTCCGTCCAGGCCGTGGTCGGCGGCGAGGGCGGCCCGGCGGGCGCGGTCGGTGTGGGCGGCGGCCAGCAGTTGCGACCAGTACGGCGCGACGGCGAAGGCGTGGTACTCGCGCAGGCGGCGGTCGACCAGTTCGCGCCACTCGCGTCCGCCCCGGTGCAGTTCGTAGACCCACCGGGGCGCGCGGGGGCGCATCCCGCTGAGGGCGTCCAGGTCGGCGCTCCACCGGCGGCTGGGCAGGGACCAGGTCTGGTCCAGGCTTTCGGGCAGGGTGTGGCTGCCGGCGTGCAGGAACGCCTCCGCGGCCTCCGCCGCCCCGATGGGCGTCGCCAGGTCGAACAGCACCCGCAGTTCGGGGCGGATGCTCTTGCGGGTCCGGCTGCGCCACCCCTCCAGCGCCACGCCGCCGGCCTCGCGGGTCTGCACCAGCGACAGGCTCAGGATCGACTCGGCGAGCGGGTCGGGTGCCCGCGCGATCCGGACCCTGGCCAGGTCGTCGTGGGTGAGGTGGATCCGCAGCAACTGCGCCCCTTCCGGCGGGATCTCGGCAGGGGTACCGCGGCGTTCTGACGCCGTCCCCCCTGCGGCCTTGCGGCCACCGTAGGCGGCGCGGCGGGACGGGGGCGTTGCCCGGCCCTGACCGGATCGTTCCAGGGCACGGACATTCCGTGTCCGAATCCGGGGGGCCTGGGGACCGACCGTGCCGAGCCGATACTGGTTAGCCGACGAAGGGGCAAGTATCCCTCGGGGTGGGCATCCTGAGAACGGCGGGCCGCGGGCCGACCCGTCGAAAGGGGAGAGCACATGGGGCTGATCCACGCATGGCGCATGCAGAAGCTCGTCGCGGACGCCAGGACCGCCTACAACGAAGGGGACGCCACCTTCGTCGCCGTACTGGACATCGACTTCCGGCACCCCGGCGCGACGATGAAGAAGATCCGCAAGGAACTCGACGTGATGATCCGCAACGTGGAGGCGGTCGGCTGGCAGTGCGTCGGGGTGCAGCCGTTCCTGTCGTCCGTCGAGATCGGATTCATCCGCAGGTGACAGGTGCCTGCTTCCGGGGGGCATGCGATTGACGGCCGCCTGGCGGGCGCGGGCTCCCGTATCTGGGCCTCCTACAGTCCGCCGTCAAGGAGGCCGCGAGTTTCGAGGGTGTGCGGGTGGTCGGCGCCGAGCAGGTGCGCCTGGCGGCGGTGGACGTCGGCGAGCAGGGCCAGGGCCTCGTCGCGGCGGCCCCGGCGGGCGATGACCCGGGCGAGCAGGACGGTGCTGTTCACGGTGCTCGGGTAGTCCGGGCCGAGCAGGCGGGTGCGGACGGCGACGACGGCGGCGGCGAGTTCGCGTTCCGCCTCCGCGGGCCGGCCCCGGAGCCCGGTCACCCAGGCCAGCCGCTCCCGGGCGGCCAGGGTGTCGTGGTGCTCGCCCCCGAACAGGGCGCGGCGCAGCTCCAGGACGGTCCGGAGTTCGGCGTCCGCCTCCGTGAGGCGGCCCTGCTGGCCGAGCGTCCAGGCGAGGCGCGCGACCGCAGTGGTTGTACCGGATCCTGGAGCCAGCCGAGAGGAGGTCGAGCGGTTCCTCGTGGAACGGGTGGTATGGCTGCAGGAGGAGGCCGGTCGGCCGAGTGGTGCACTCAGCGCGGAGGGCCGTGAACGCGACGACGTGGTCCGTGGCCTGAAGGACACGGTGGACCGGCGGACGACGGAGATCCGTGCGGACATTGCGGCAGGCCTGGAGACCGAGGCTCGAGGACTGTGGTTCGCCGGCCTTGGAACCGCGCTCCAGGCAATCGGTGCCGGCATCGCCCCGTAGACCCTCCAAGGGGTGGGAGGCACTGACTCCTTGTTTCCGGCCCCGTTCACCACCCGCGACGGCCAGGCCCGAAACCGGCGGTGTTCCCCGCAGCCATCCCCGCCGACCGGCCATGCACCTGGCGACGGGCCTCGCCGGGCGGGCCGGGATGCCGGCCGTCGGCCTCGTCACCGATCGGGATCAGGGCTGCCCGTAGTACGTGAGGTAGCCCGCGAGCTCGTCGTCCATGCGCTCCTCGCCGTAGCCGTGCAGCACACGCCACAGGCGGTTCTCCACCCAGAAGCGGTATGCGAACTCCTCGAACGAGGGAGCGCACCAGGCGATGGAGCCGAACCAGTCCACCGGCACATCCGGTTCGTCCCACTCGGGCGCGTCCGCGAGGTCCAGCGGGGAGGCCACCACGAAGGCCTCCCCGTCGGGGCGGAGATAGAGGTACCAGTGCACGCAGTCCTGCTGGTCGCGCAGGAAGCGGACCAGGAAGGCGCCGGGCTCCACCGGGCTCGGCACCGGCGAGGAGACGTCCGTCCAGCAGGCCGTGGCCGACACCGCGTCCAGGGCCCCGTGGCTGGCGGCGCCGGCCTGGAAAGCCGTGAAGTCGGCCGGCAGCTCCACCCCGGTGGCGGCCAGGCCGGCGGCGACGGCGTCGAGGTGCCCGGCGAGCTCCGGCACCACCGGGCCCGTGCCGCCGAGCCACCCGAACCCGCCGTCGAAACGGGCCGGGTCCAGCGGCGGCAGGGTGCCGGGGTCGTACCACTCGTACGTGCCCTCACACGGGCGGTGCGGACCGAGGTCGGTCGCACACCAGAGGGACTGGAAGACGGGACGGTAGGTCGGCTCCACGGCGGCGGCGGTCACGGAACTCCTCGGTACGGGGGCTGCTGTGTCACCCGCATCCTGTCGGCCGGGACTGACAATCCGCGCCGACCACCAGGCGGTGGAGTTCCCGGATTCCGGTGGCTGTCAGCTGCGCGAGCGGCGCGGGGTCGTTTCGGATGCTCCACAGGGATTTTGCGTCAGCTTGCGGTGGGCTGGAGGTCGACGGTCTTCCGGTCGGTCGCGAGGGTGATGACGCGTGGGAAGCCGTTGCCGCCGGTTTCCCAGCGCTGCAGGCGTGTGGTGGCCTCGGAGCGGCCGGGCTTCACGAGGGGGGCCAGGGCCGGGGGCGGCCGTGGCTCGCCCACGGGTGGTCGGCGCCGTCGCGGATGGCGGGTGTGCCGATGGCGCCCCGGTCCCCCAGCGAGCTGTTGACGATGTGGGTCCTGGTTGTCGCCGGTCGCCGGTGGGGTGGCCGCGTGTGGGGCGTCCGGTCGAACCGCGGGCGCGACGGGCGTGCGCGGGCGGGTGCCCGGGTACGGCAGGGTGGTGCTGTCGCTGCCGCCGTACGCGCCCGGCCTGAGCGAGCGGTTCCGTGCCGAGGGGTACCTGCCGTTGCCGGCGCTGCTGGGGCCTGCCGCCCTGGCGCTGCTGCGCGCCGAGGTGGCGCGGCTGGAGAAGCTCGCCACCCGGCGGGACCTGACGATGGCGTACATGGACGACTCGCCGCGGCACATGACCACGCTCGGCGGGCACGTCATCGCCCGGCACTCCGGGCTGATCGACCGGCTGTACCGGGATCCGAGCCTGATCGCGCTGGTCGGACGTGTCGCCGGCCTCGACGCCGTGCCGGTGCGCGAGCCGCTGGAGCGGTACGTCGTCAACATCCTCCACCGCCCCGGCGACACCCACGGCGCCCACACGGACGACTACCCGCTCGCCCTGGTGCTGTTCGCCGACGCCCCGGCCGGACCCGGCGACGGCGGACTCCTCGAGTACGTCCCGCGGGCCGGGAGCCTCGGCGCGCTGGACACGCCCGCGGCCCGGCCGGCCCGCCACCGCCCCGGCGACGCCTACCTCCTGCGCAGCGACACCACGGCCCACCGCGTCACCGCGCTGCGCCGTCCCGGCATCCGCCGCAGCGTCGTCAACCTCGCCTACACCACCCCCGGCCGGCAGCAGGCCGTCACCGAGTCCGCGGCGCTGTTGTACTGATCGCGGCGGGGCGGGGCCGGGTGCCGCGCACACGGACGCGCGGGCCCGATGGCTTCACCCGAACAGGTGGTTTGCCCTCTCGGAGGGGTGGGCGGGCGACGGGGTGCGCTGGGGTGGGTACGGCTTCGTCGTTCGCCTCAGCAGCGACCCCCTTCCTCCTCAAGGAGTGTGCGCATGTCCAGCCAGAACCCACCCGGGGTCTACGTGACGGAGCTCCCCAGCGGAGTACGCACGATCACCGGAGCGAGCACGTCGGTCCCGGCGTTCCTCGGCTACACGAAGGCCTCCGCCGCCGACGCCCCGGACGCGGCTTCCACGCCCTTCACCGACGCCGAGCGTGCCCTCCCGCAGAAGGTCGGCAGCTGGCGGGAGTTCGCCGACCGCTACAGCATCGCGGGAATCGCCAAGGAGCTGGCGGACGCGACCGACCCGGCCGCCGTTCACGCGCTGGAGCGGTGCCTGCCCCTGGCCGAAGCGGTCCACGGGTTCTTCGCCAACGGCGGGCGATCCTGCTACGTGGTGGGCTTCACCAGTCCGCAGAGCGCGCTCTCGCCCGGGGACCTCGCGGGGAACGCGGACGCCCGCGCGGGTCTCGCCGGTCTGGAGGGCGTTCCCGAGGTCACCATGGTCGCCGTCCCCAGCCTCTGGGACATGACCGCGGACGTCTCCGCCGAGAAGGAGGCGCCCGCGCCCGACCACGCCGCCGGGGCCGCCAGGATGGCCGAGGTCCTGAAGCACTGCACCGAGCAGCGCAACCGGCTGGCGATCCTCGACCCGCCACCCGGCCTGACCCCGGCCCAGGTGACGGCCTTCGCCGACACGCTCGCCTCGCCCGACACCGACGACGCCGCCTTCACCGCCCTGTACTACCCGTGGATCACGGTCCCGGGTGTCGACGCCGTCGAGCGCACCGTGCCGCCGTGCGGCCACGTGGCGGGCGTCTGGGCCCGCACCGACGCCGAACGCGGCGTCTTCAAGGCCCCCGCCAACCAGAACCTGCGCGGCGCGCTGAGGCTCGAAGCCGCCCTCACGGACGAGCAGCACGGGGAGCTGAACGCGAAGGGCGTCAACTGCCTGCGGGTCTTCCCGGACCGGGGCCTGCTCGTGTGGGGCGCCCGCACCAGGTCGACCGGCCGCGACTGGCGCTACCTCAATGTGCGCCGCCTGGTGTCCTACCTCGCCGACTCCGTCCGCCAGTCCTCGACCTGGGCGGTGTTCGAGCCCAACGACGAGCGGCTGCGGGCGACGCTGCGGCACTCCGTCTCCTCGTTCCTCACCGACCAGTGGCGCCAGGGCGCCCTCGTGGGGCGCACACCGGACGAGGCGTTCTACGTGATCTGCGACGACACCAACAACACGCCCGAGACCGTCGACGACGGCAAGGTCGTCTGCGACATCGGCGTCGCGGCGGTGCGCCCCGCCGAGTTCGTCCACTTCACCGTCACCCAGATCGCGGGAGAGCCCGCGGGGAGCGCGAAGGCCACCTGACGGCACACCCGTTCCCGCCCCGCCGGGGCGGGAACGGGACGGGAACGGGACGGGACGGAAACGGGGCGGGACGGGACGGGTCCGGGAGAAGCCGTCGCCTGTGGTTGGGGCCGGCTGCCGCGGGGTAGCCGGTCTGCGTCGGCGGGCGACCGGCCGGTTCGCGGGCTCCGGCGCGGGAGGGGGTCGATCGGATGGCAGCGACGGAACGCCGCCTGCCGGGCGGGCTGTTCGACAGCCGGGGCGAGGTCATGACCCGGTGGCCGGCCTGGGACGAGCGGACGCATCCCCAGGACGTCGAGTTCGGCTGTCCGTGGCCGGTGCGCGGGATCAACCCGCGGGTCGCCGTCCTGCGGGAGCGCTCCGTCGCGTGGATGCACGACTTCGGGCTGGCGGAGGACCGCCGGGTGAACGCGGACCGGTACACCGACTGGCTTCTCGCCGAGAGCGCCGGGTGGTGGTTCCCGCAGGCTCCGACCGAACGGCTCCAGGTGGTGTCCGACTACATCGGCTGGGCCTTCACTCCCGTCGACGACGTCTTCGACGGGCCGGTCGGCCGGGACCTCGCGGCGGCCACGGACCTCTGCCGGGCCATGACCGCCGTACTCGACGCCCCGGACGCGCCCGTGCCGGCCGGCGCGGCGCCCCGGGTGCACGCGTTCGCCGACCTGTGGCGGCGGCTGCGCCGCGGCCGCTCCCGGTGGTGGGTGCGGCGGTCGACCGCCCACTGGCACGCGTTCTTCGCCGCCCAGGCGTGCGAGATCGCCAACCGCGTCAACGGCCGCACCAGCACACTGCGGCAACTGACCGTCATCAAGTGCGCCTACCCGATCTTCGACATGTCCGAAGCCGTGAGTGACTTCGAACTGCCCTCCCTGGTGTGGTACTCGCCCTGGCTCACCGAGTTCCGCACCTGCCTCGCGGAGATCATCACCCTCAACAATGATCTTGTTTCCTCCGGCAAGGAGGCCCGGGCCGGCGATCACCGCAACAACCTCCTGCTGATCGCCGAGGGCGGGGGCAGGGCACGGCCCGACGCCTTCGCGCACCTGGCCGCGATGGTCCACCGGCGAGGCGAGCGGGCCGTGGCCCTCGAGGAGCAGATCTCCGACTTCGACGTCCTCCTCACCGACGCCGAACGCCGTGCCGTACGCCGCTACGTACGGCACCTCCAGGACATCGTGGCTGGCGACAACCGCTGGGAGCGGCTCAGCGGCCGCTACCGGTAGGAGCCCCCTGGCCTTCCCATGACGGCTGCGCCGGTCGGCAGGCGGCGGCGGTGCCGGTCAGCTGGTGGCGGCGGCGGTCGGGGCGGTGAAGGTCTCGCGGGGGCCGAAGTCGGTGTAGGACACGGTGATGACGGAGGTGGCGGTCGTGTCGCCGCCGGGCACCTTCATGGACATCTTCTGGGCCACGACGCGGCCGGCCCGGTCGATCCAGAGGTCGTGGTCCTGGGCGGTGACGCCCTTGTCGACCATCCGCTGGTAGGCCTTGGGGTCGATCGCCTTGACCTGGGCGGCCGTCAGGCGGGCGCCCAGGTGGTAGGTGGGGACGCCGTTCTTCCGCTCCATCCCCTTGCGGGCGGCGGGGCCGGCCTCGATGAGGGCCTTGGCGTAGCCGGTGACGTCGTCGGCCCGGGCGGTGTCGCTGTTGCCGCCGCCGGCGTCCCCCGCGCGCCAGGCGCTGCCCGGCTTCGACTTGTCGCGCATGAAGGTGGCCTGGCCGGTGTTGAGCGTCTCCATCCAGAGCAGCGGCTCGTCGTCACCGCCGTCGATGTCGCCGACGTCGCCGATCGTCATCTTCGTCTCGATCCGGGACTCGCGGGTCGGGGTGTTGAAGTTGATCCGGCCGGTCTGGGTGATCACCGTCCCCATGCCGTCCGCCGCCGCGGTCGTCTTCATGGTCTCGGTGGCGGCGTACGGCGTCCGGTCGGCGTTGGCCAGGGCCACCGCGGGGTCGAACGCGCCGGCGGCGTCGACCGGGGCACCGGTGGCGGTCGGCGTCGGCGTGGGGGTGGGGGTCTCAGTGGGCGTGGCGGTGGGGGTCGGGGTGGCGGTGGGCACGGGGGTCTCCGCCGTCGCGGTCGCGCTCGGGGTGCTGATCGCGCTCGCGGTCGCACTCGCGGGCGCGCTCGCCGTGGCCGGGGCGCCGGCGGCGGCCGGGGCCGACTGCGTGCCGCCGTCGTTGCAGGCGGCCACGGCGGACAGGGCGAGCAGGGTGGCGGTGGTGATCAGGGTGGTGCGGCGGATCGTCACGATTTCTCCGTCAGAGGGGATGAGCAGGGAAAGACTTGCACGAACCACTGACATTTTCGAAAGCGTTTTCGGCCGGTCCGCCGCGCGTGCGGTGCAGCGGCGGCCGGTACCCGGTGCCGGCGGTCCGTCAGGCGGCGGTGACCGACAGGTCGGTGAGCCCGGGTGCGTCGACGGCGGCGGTGACGTTGCCCCAGCCCGACCAGGCGCCGCGGTCGTAGTCGCCGGTGGCGTTGTACATCCGGCGGCCGACGAGGGCGTACAGGTGGAGCTTGTTGCCGATGGCGACGGCGGCGACCCGCTCGACCGGGCCGAGCGATCCGGTGGCCGCCGTCAGGTCGCCCCAGCCCGCCCAGGCGCCGGCCGCGTAGTCGCCGCTGGCCTGGTAGAGGCGGTCGCCGGCCACCGCGACGATGTGCAGCTTGCTGCCGATCGCGGCGGCGGAGAGCTCGTCGATCGGTGCGGCGGAGGGCAGGCCGAGCACGGAGGTGGGCTCGCCGGTGCCCCAGGTGCCGCGGTCGTAGTCGCCGTCCGCGACGTAGACCCCGTCGTCGAGGCCGAGGCCCACGACGTGCAGGGAGTTCCCGGTGACGGCGGCCGCGATCCGGGTGACGGGGGGCAGGTCGGCGGCCGAGCTGACGTCGCCCCAGCCGGACCAGGTGCCGGTGTTCCAGTCGCCGGTGGCCTGGTAGACGTCGCCGTCGACCAGGGCGAGGACGTGCAGCTTGCAGCCCATGGCGGCGACGGCGATCTGCTGCGGGGCGCCGGGCAGCGGACCGGCCGCGCCGGCCGCGGTGATCTCGCCCCACGGGGACCAGCGGCGGTTCGACATGTTCCGGTCGGCGATGAAGACCCGGCTGTCGGCGGCGACCACGTTGTGGACCACGCCGTCGGTCGTGGTGCCGATCGCGGTCGAGGTGACGGTGTTCTCGGCGAAGGACCGGTTGGCGGCGGGCACGGTGGAGAACGTGGCCCACACCCCGTAGCCGTAGTGGGCGCCGCTGTTCAGCAGCCCGGACTCGTTGGCGGCCAGGACCTGCACCCGCTCACCGGGCTGGAACACGGCGGTCCTGGGATCGATGCCGGTCAGGAGCTGCGCCGGTGCCCCGGCGGGGGTGGTCCGTGCCTGCTCCTGGATGTGCCGCCCGGCGCCGGGCGGGGTCGCGGCGGCCGCCGGTCCGGCGACGGCCGGGACCGGCAGGCCGAGGACGACGGTGGCCGCCGCGGCGGTCAGTCCGAGGGCGTGGCGCAGGCGCATGGGGAAGGTCTCTCCTCTGGGTGAAGTTCGCGCCGAGTATGGCAGGCGCCGGTCCGACGTAGACGATCGGGTTGTCGGATCTCCTGATGGGCTGCCGTCCGGCCGGGGTCGGTAGCCCGGTGGCCCGGTGGTCCGGGGATTGACCGGGGCGCGGAACCGTGGCCCTCGGCCCGTGCGTGGACCCACACAGCGGTGCGAAGGGGGCCTTGGATGAGTACGCACAACGTCATCGGCGTGGTCGGGATCGTGATCGTGGTCCTGTGCGTGGTCGCGGTCGTGGTCGTGTGGCGCAGCGGGACGCCGTTCCCGCCGAAGCCGCCGGCGCCGCCGGGCTGTGTCGCGTGCGGGCACGGCGCGTACAGCCATGGTTCGCGCGGCAGTTGCAGCGAGACCGAGTACGACGGCCCGGACCGCTATGACGGCGGCGGCAACTGGATCGGCACCTGGCGCGAGCGGGCGTGCCCGTGTCCCGGGTTCAGGACGGAGTGAGGGGCGGAGTGAGGAGGGGCGGGGTGGGGGCTTCGCTTCGGTGGGAGGAAAGGCGGACACACCAGGAGGAAGCGGGATGAATGGTGATGGTCCTGGCTAGGGTGCTGGCAGACGTGCGTCAAGGCCAGTGAAAGGGATCCACGGTGAGCAACCTGTTCGCGATCGCGTACCCGGATGTCAGCACCGCGCGGAAGGTCCGTGACGAGCTGATCGATCTCCAGAAGCAGAAGCTGATCGACCTGGAGGACGTCGTCGTCGTCGAGCGCCGCGAGGACGGACGAATCAAGCTGCACCAGGCGGTGTCCAACACCGGGACGGGCGCCGCGGCGGGGGCGCTGTGGGGCGGGGTGATCGGGCTGCTGTTCTTCATGCCGTTCCTGGGCGCGGCGATCGGCGGCGCCACCGGGGCGGCGGTCGGCGCCTCCACCGACACGGGCGTGGACGACAACTTCATGCGCCAGGTCGGGCAGAAGATGCAGCCCGGCAGCGCCGCGCTGTTCGCGCTGGTGCGCAGCGCCACCCAGGACAAGGTGGTCCCGGCGGTGGCGCGGTTCGGCGGGGAGCTGATCCAGACCTCGCTGAGCCACGAGGAGGAGGAGCACCTGCGGGAGATCGCCAAGGCGTCGTCGTAGGGCGGGGCGGCCGTCGGACCGTCACGCGCGTGGTGCGGACGGTCCGGCGTCGCGGGAGGCTGGGGAGGCCGCGGGGGTTTGGGGGCTCGGGGAGTTCGGCGGGCCTGGCGGGTGCGGGCGGGTGGGCGGGGGCGTGGTGAGGGCGGCGACGACCGGGGCGACCGCGGTGGCGGCCAGGGCCGTGAGGAAGGCCTGGTCCGAGGCCTGTGACCAGGCCGCCAGAGCGCCCGCGGCCCACCGCAGGTAGGGCAGCAGCGCCGTGGCCGCGTACGCCGTCCCGAACACGGACAGGGCGAGCAGCAGCCGGCGCCCCGCCGGAGCCGGCCGGTGGCGCAGTGACCAGAGCATCGGCAGCAGTCCCACCGTCAGCAGGCTCGCCGGCACCACCCCGGGGAGCAGCCACAGCAGTTTGCCGCCGCACAGCCACGCCGCGAGCCGCACCCAGGCCAGGCACAGCCCCTGGCGGAGCAGCAGGAGCAGCAGTTCCCGCCGGCGCCGGGCGGGTGCGGCGGTGCGCAGCAGGCGGGCGGCGTCGGCCGCCAGGGCACCCGCGAAGCCGACGGCTAGCGCCACGGGCAGCCCCAGGAGCCAGGAGCGGGGTTTCTCGGGGACGACGGCGGTGCGGCGGGTGGGGTAGCGCTGGAGCGACCACGTGCCGCCGGGGGTGCCGCGCACCAGGCCGAACGATGGGTAGTCGGCCAGCACCACCCAGCCCTCCTGCGGGGCGGGGACGATGATCAGTTCGGCGGGGCGGGACTGCCCGGCTTCGGTCGGTGGCCTGCTGGGAGAGGGCGGGTCGGAAGCGGGAGGCGCGGGCGCGGACGCGGACGGGTTCGGGGTGGGGGTCGGGTACGGCAGGCGGCGCCACGGCGGTCCGGGGTCGAAGGCGGTGTGCCAGGTGCGGCCGCCGTCGTCGCTGGCCTCGATCGGCGAGGTGGCGTCCAGGAGCCGGAAGCAGCGCTGGGGCTCGTCCGCCGCGCACCGGCCGTCCTGCGGCCGGCCGCGGCCCTCGCTCTCGCCGGGCAGGTCCTGGCGGTCCCCCAGCGGGGCCCACGTCGTGCCGCCGTCCCGGGTCGTCCACCGGTGCCCGTCCGCGGTGTCGAGCACCGGCTGGTTCCCCGCGCGCCACAGCACGGGCTGCTGCGGACCGCTCGTCGAGGTGGCCACCATCGCGGCCACGGCCAGCGGCACCGCCACGGCCGCCGTCCACCGCCGGGGGCGGCGCTCCGCGGCACGCGAGCGCGTCCACAGCCACCAGGAGATGCCGAGCGCGGGCAGCGCCACCAAGTCGCTCCGGTCCCCCCGGATCCGGCTCGTCACGCCGCTCAACGACCAGATGGTGGAGGCGAGTTCGCCGCCCCACGGGCCGGACTTCGCGACGGCGAACATCATCGCCGTCGCCGCCAGTCCCGCGATCGCCGGCCGGTCGCCGCGCAGCCGCAGCAACGGCGTCAGCAGCAGCGCCAGGACCACCGGCGAGACGAGCATCCACGCCAGGTCGCTGAGCTTGCCGGTCACCGGCCCCGGCCAGGCCCGTTTGGCCACGTGGTCGTTGAACAGCAGCACCGCCACCGCGCCCAGCGTCCCCGGGTGTCCCGCCCAGCGGACGACCGCCCGAACCGCTTCCCGCTCCCCCGCCCCGCGCATACCCCGCAGCCTCCCCCGCGCGGTGCCCGGGTACGCCCGGCGGGGCAGGCGGCGGGCGCCGCGGGAGGCTCAGCCGTGGTGGTTGAAGCTGTCGTCGACCTCGGTGACGTCGACCTTCTTGTCGGAGTTCTTCGCGTTGAGGTTCACGACGTCCCTCACGCCGATGTTGTTGCAGTCGAGGGCCTGGGCGTTGAGGTCGACCGGGACCACCGCGTTGATGGCGCCGTTGACCAGGGCGACCAGCGGGTTGGCGGCTTGTGCGTTGTTGCTGGTGGTCGTCGATCCGGTCTGGCCGAAGCTGCACGTGTTGGTCAAGTTGTCCGCGGTGGTGCCGAGTTCCCGGGTGAGGGACTGGTCGGCGTGTGCCGGGCCGGCGAACGGCGTCATCGCCGTGGCGAGAGCGAGACCGGCGAGTAAGCGCTTGGCGCTATGCGTGTGGTTGGGCATGTCCGGTCAACGATCATCACCCGCTCGGGTTACACCGGGCGGGGTGCGGTCGGTGGCCGGACGGCCTTCAGGGCCTGTTGTCGCGGCCGGAGGTGCCGGAGCCGCCCGGGCCGTGCCTTCCGTGGCGGGGGGCCATTTTGACGGCCGTGTACATCGCGGCCGCTCCGGTGAGGATGGCGCCGATCAGTCCGCCGATGGCACCGATCCAGCCTTTGACGTCCGAGGACGCCTCGGCCTGGGCCTGGGCCTGGGGCGGAGTCACCGTCGTGGTGACCGTCGGCCCCGCCACCGTGACCGCGGGTCCGGGAACGAGGACCGTGGGGCCGGCCACGGTGACGACGGGGTTCGGTGTCGCGGTCGCCACCGCCGTGACGGTGACCTCGACGGTCACGGTCGGGGCCGGTGCGGGAGGCGCCGACGGGAACGAACCGCCCGGGGAGGACGGGCCGGCCGGGGAGGCGGTGGGCGGCAGGGCGGGCGGCGGCGTGAACGTGGAGGAGACGGTGGGGGTGGGGTGCGGGACGGCGACCGGCCCGGTGGGGCCGGCCGGGCCGGACAGCCCGCCGCTCGCGAACTGGTAGGCCAGCCAGACCATGGCCGCCCCGGCCAGCACGAGTCCGAGGAGCATGGGCAGTCGCAGGACCTTCAGGAGGACCGCGACGACCAGCACCCCGGCCACGACCAGGAAGCGGACCGCCGCGGCGCCGTCCATCGGCCAGGAGGTGATCAGCACCACGACGTCCAGGACCGGATAGGCCAGGGTGACGGCTCCCCCGATGTAGAAGACAGGAGCGTCCGGCCCTTCCCTGAGGAACGCGACGCCCACCATGAGCAGCCCCAGGGCGACGAGTTGGACGGCGATCACCAGGAGCAGTTCCCAAGGAGCCATGGCGGCAGGCTAGTGGCCGCTCTCGTCGGGGAGGTACCGATTCGGCGAACGGTCCGTCACAGTCCACGGGTGCGGCGGGGTGGCAGGGCGCGGTAAAGGTGTCGCGTGCCGCCGCAGGGGCCGGGATACTGCGGCGGTGACCGGTTCCGCGCTGCCGCAGCTGCTGCGGCCCCGTGCCCTGGGGCCCGGGGACCTCGTCGTCATCGCCTCGCTGTCCGGTCCGCTGCCGGCCGCCCGCGAGCCCAACGTCGAGCAGACGGTGGCCGTGTTCGAGCGGATGGGGTTCCGGGTGCGCCGGGCTCCGCTCCTCGAAGCGGGACGCCGGCACTGGTGGAGCGCGGCCCCGCCCGCGGAGATCGCCGGGGAGCTCAACGCCCTCCTGCGTGATCTCGAGGTGCGCGCGATCGTCGCGAGCGACGGCGGCCAGACGGCGCTCGGCTACCTCGACCTGATCGACGTCGAGGCGATCAGGGCCGACCCCAAGCCGATCCTCGGCTACAGCGACATCTCGCTGCTGCACCTGGTGCTCCACGCGCGCACGGGGCTCGTCGGGTTCCACGCCGACATGGCCGTCCCCGGCTTCGGCGGGCACTGGCAGTGCGCGCCCGCGCCGCGTCGGGCCGAACTCGCGGCGCTCTACTCCAGGTTGCTGACCGGCCCCGAGGCGATCGGCGCGCTGCCGGCGGGCCCGTCGTGGAAGTGCTGGCGCCCCGGCCGCGCCGAGGGTCCGCTGATCGGCGGAGTGCTCAACCGCATCGTGCTGGCGCAGGCGACGCCGTACGCGCTGGCGCTCGAACGGTTCGACGGCGCGGTGCTGTTCTGGGAGGAGGCGGGCGGCCTGGCCTCGCACGTGTGGAGCTACCTGCAGGTGCTGCGGCACAGCGGCATCCTCGACCGGATCGCCGGCATGGTCGTGGGCGTCCCACACGGGATCGGCGGCCTCGACCCCGGGGCGTCCCCGACCCTGCGCGAGATCGTCCTCGACGTTCTCGGCGACCGTGACATCCCGGTCCTGGGCAACGTCGACTTCGGCCACGCCGGCCCGAACCTGCCGATGCCGGTCGGCATCCGCGCCGGCCTCGACGCGCGGCGGCGGACCCTGTCGCTGCTGGAGCCGGCGGTACGGCCGGCCGGGGCGACGGCGGCCGGCTCATAGGCTCGGCCGGCTCTCGTCGCTCCGGGCTCCGGGGTCCGTCGGGTCACCCGGCCAGGGACAGTCGGCGAGGCCTGCTTCCCAAGGCGTCGGCGAGGGCATCGTTCTGGGCCCGGGTGAGGTCGAGCGCCCCCGGCACCGCCGGTTCATCCGGGTCCGACCCAGTGTGCCGTTGGCTGCCGCCACTCAGAGGGGAGTCGGCGCCACCGTGGCGACCGGCTGCAGGCCGTCTGTTCCGAAGGAGATGGTCAGCCGTGTCCCGGGCGGAGTCGTCGGGTGCTCCGATGGCCGTGAGGGCGGCGCTCAGCCGTGCCGGCGCTTCCGGCGGCAGATCGTCGTCGGCGAGCAGCGGCACCAGGAGCAGGAGCCGGGCCACGGTGTCGTGCACGCCGGGTGCGACCAGGTCCGGTGTGTCGGCGATGTGCACGATCTCGCGCCAGGACAGGCCCGGGCCGTACCAGTCGCCCTCATAGCCGGACAGGTCCGCTGCCCGATGCCAATCCGGGTGGGTCAGCAGGTAGTCGATCCCGCAGTCACCGGCGAGGTTCCGGTAGACGACGACGGCGCTGTGACCGCCTTGGAACGGGACACGGAACACCGGCCATGACCGGTCGTCCAGGAGGACTTCGGACAGGGCGTCCGTGTCGGCGCCGTCGTCACCGAACCACTCGGGTGCCGGCCGGTCCTCCCCCGGGGCGAACCGGCACATGGTCGGCAGGTGATTGGACCAGAACCCGGCGCGCCGGAGCAGCCGCTCACCGGCGACGAGCGGCCCGTGGTCGTATCCCTCGATCAGCACGGGCCGGAGTGTCTCAGGCCCGTCCGACATCCCTCCGCCACCGGCTGCCGGTCCGGCAAAGGAGTAAGGGACACCCCCCTCAGGTTCCGTCCGCTTCGCCGGCGACGCCCAGCCGCACCCGGTGGCGCTGGAGGTCGACCTCGGTGACCTTCACCGTGATCAGCTCGCCTTCAGAGACAAGCTGGTCCGGGGTCTCGACCGGTTCGTCGGTCAACTCCGAGAGGTGGAGGAACCCCACGACGTCCGGGGCGAGCTGCACGAACACGCCGAAAGGAACGATCCTGGTGATCGGCCCGGTGAGGACTCGGCCGACCTGATCCGCGAACCGGATGAGCGGATCTTCCTGGAGGGCCTTCAAGGAGAGAGTGACCTGCCCGGTGCGTGTCTCGGCGATGATCACTTCAGCGGTGATCCGCCGGCCCGCTTCGACGGCCTCGGAGGGATGGCTGATCCAGCTCCAGGTCAGGTCCGGCCCCCGGATGAAACCGGTGCACAGGCCGTCCGGTTCGCCGTCGACGTGTACGAATACCCCGAAGTTGTGGACCTCGGAGACCGTCCCGGCGACGACCTGCCCTGGTTCGAACGCGAGGAGGAAGGACCGCAAGGCCGGAATCTCACACGCCCTGGCGGAGAAGTGAAGCTGACCTTCGCCCCAGCGCCCGACCTCTTCGGCATCGATCTCCTGGCCGATGTCGAACAGCTCGGACGGGTGCTCCATCCGACGCATCGACGCCTCCTGTCGGGGAATCCGACCGATCTCGGTCTCCCCTCCTTCGGCGTCCACGAGCTCGACCAGGACGTCCGTTCCGTCGAATCCGGTGACCTTCACCGTTCTCACGGCCCCGGGCCGGAGCTGGTTGACCAAGTACTGCAGGCGAGGGTCGGGGGTCGGCTCGGACATGGAGGTGAGCCTAGGCGAAGCCGAACGCTCCGGTGGCCGAGTCAACCCGCTCACCGGCCGACCGAGGTGCCCGGTCGAGCAGTTGGACGGCGGCCGCGGTCCGCCGCGAGGGCCGCGCCGGGCGCGTCCCGGCATTCGCGGTGCGGCGGCTTCCCGGTGCTCTCCGGCCTCGCCGTCCCCGTCCACGCCGCCGGCCCGGGCTGTGGGATCACGGCCCGGGGGTGCGGGCGCGGAGCTCGTAATGGAAGTCGTCGAGGCGGCCCGCGCCGCGGCTGCTGCGGTTCTTGATGCCGCGGCGGATCTCGTCGAGGACCGGCGTACCGCGTTCGTCGCCACGCAGGGCCAGGGCGATGGCGGCTTCGAGGCGGGCGTCGAAGTCGGGGTCGGTGAGGTGGGCCGCCAGCACACCGCGCACGGCAGGGGTGTCGGCGGGAGAGCGGGTGAGGGCATGGAGCGCGCTGGCGCGGTTCACCGGGGCAGGGTCGTCGACCAGGCGCAGGAGGACGGCGAGGGAGTCGGGGCGGTCGGCCAGGAGGGCGGGGAACGCCAGGGCGACGCCATGGCGCACGCCCGGGTCGGGGTGGTCGGCGTGCGCCAGGACGGCGGGGAGTTCCTCGCGGGAGCAGTAGCCGGTGAAGGCCGCGACGACGGTGCGCAGGGCGTACGGGTCCCGCTCGGTGTCCAGCCGGGGCCGGAGGAAGCCGACGGCCTCCCGGGTGAACGGCGGCTCGTCGTCGATGTCGGGGTTGAGGCCGAAGCCGAGGAAGTTGATCGCGTCGAGCGCGAAGCGCCGACGGGCGAGCGAACCGGCCTCCCCTGCGCCCTCGGCCACCGCGCGGGCCCAGTCGAACCGCTCCTGGCTCTCCGGCCAGGCGATCCGGCACAGCGACGCCAGCCAGTCGTCGTGCCCGGGATCCGCGTGGACCAGGGCGCGGGCCATCAGTTCGTCCGGCGTGCGGTGGACGCCGAGCTTCGCCTCCAGGTCGGTGATGACCGCCCGGTGGGCCGGGGGCGGCACCAACCCGGCACCGGCCCCGGAGTCCAGGGCCGCCCGCGCCACCCGCAGCGCGCGGCGGTGCGCGCTGTCCTCGCGCAACGGGTCGCGGTCGAGGGACAGCAGCGAGTCCAGGACCCAGGAGGAACCGTTCTCGGCGGCCCAGGTCACCGGGTCGACGCCGCCGGCCCAGGGATGGCTCGGGTCGACCCACCCGACCAGGCGGCTGACGACCTCGTGGCGCCCGGCGTACGCGGCGGCGGCCAGCAGGGTGACGCCGTCGTCGCCGGTGAGTCGGTCGATCACCCCGTCGTCCAGGGACTCGAAGACCGCGATGTCGTCGCCGCGCTCGACCGCGGCCAGCAGGAAGGGCAGATCCACCGGCCGATCATGCCCCCGCCCGGACACCGGAGCGAACGGTTTTCCGCTCCGCTCCCCCGGCCCCGCCGCCGCGCGTTCCCCGACAGGGCTGCCGCCGGGCACAGTTCACGGCGAAGGACTCCGTGTTCGTGACGGTGGCCGACGCCGTGACGGACAGGCCGAGCTTGGCCTGGATCTCGGCGACGAACACGTCGGCGGTGGCCCGGATCTCGGCGCCGGCGGTCGCGGCTCCCCCACGCCGGTTGAACCGGCCCACCCCTGACTGTTCCTGATGCCTGGGCATCTGCCGGGCGGTCGGAAGCCGGCCGGCATCCGCACGGAGAACGGCCTGGCGGGGTGGGCGGTACGCTGCGCCCACCCCGAAACGAGGAGCAGCACGATGACCAAGCGCGGTCTCCCCCACCCCGAGCACCTGCGGCTGGGCCAGGTCCTCTCCGGTGTACGCAACCATCTGTTGCACGAACAGGTCGGATTGGAGAACGCGTACCCGCGGACCGGGCCGAGGGCGTTTCCGGCGAAGCAGCTGGAGGTGGCGATCGACGCGCTGGACGCGGCACGCAGGGAGCTGGAGAACGTCGTGTTCGAGGAGCACCCTGAAGTGGCCGAGACGTACGACTACTTCCCGTACGAAGAGCACCGGGCACAGGTGGTGGTGCCTGAGAAGCCGGGCGCGAACGCCGACTCGAGGCGCCTTGGGTGATAGGGCCGTGAGGTGGGTGAGGTCGCCGACGGGGCGTGCGGGGCTCTCCCGCCCGTGTACGGGGTGGGCGTAGGTTGCCGGGGGGAAGGGGTGGGTGATGGCGGCCGACGGGACGTGGTTCGTGCTGGTGCAGGAGGACTACGAGAACCATCCGGAGGAGGGCGGGGCGCACTGGCGGCTGGATGTCGAGCGGGAGGCGGGCTCGCTGGAGGAGGCGCGGGAGGTCGCCGAGCAGCTGGCCCGTACATACGAGCCCGGGCGTTCGTGGGGCTTCGCCCGCTGGGGCGAGCGGCCCTGGCGGCGCGTCTACCGGCTGGCGGACGGCTCGTTCCTGGTGTCGCTCCGGGACGGTCTGCAGAGCGCCTCGTTCAAGGTGTCCGTGGGCGAGCTGGTCGAGGAGGTCCGGTACGCCGGGCCGGTGGCGGTCCCGAGGTGGACGGATGGCCGTTTCTTCGGCCGCGGGTAGTGGGGTGGAGGGTGTGCGGCGCCGGTCCCGCGCCGCGGGGAGAGGCGGCGCGGGCCGGCTGGCGAGGCGTCAGCGGGCGGGGTGCCCGGCGTCGTGGAGCAGGTCGGCGAGGGCCGCCGCGGGGGTCGATCCCCCGGTGCTGTGCCACGCGATGTGGCCGTCCGGCCGCACGAGGAGGGCGCCGTCCGCGCCGATCCCGAGCAGGTCGAGGCAGCGGCCGTCCGGGCTGGTGACGTCGCGTCCGATGACGACGCCGCGGTGCGCGAAGGGACCTGAGAAGGACTCGGCCCAGGCCGTGCCCTGCGGCCCGGTGATGAGGGTGAAGCCCGGTCCGAGGAGGTCATGGGTGGACAGCCGTTCCCCGTCGCGTTCGACCCAGGCGTGCGGCAGCCGTGCCCCGGGGACGGCGGGGCCGTGGGCCGGCCGGGCCGCTCCGTAGACGTACCCGATCTCCTGGTCGAGCGCGTCGAAGTGCGGGCGCTGGCGGGGGACGGCGCGGGCGATCCGCCGGCGTTCGGCCGCGGCGGCCGCCGGGTCCGGGCTAGCCAGGCGTGCGGCGGTAACCGCCACGTCGGGCCCGGCGCCGACCTCGGCCAGCCTCATGGCGTTCAGCATGCTGTGGCGGGCGTTGTCGACGGCGACGGGGCGCCGTTCGCGCTCGTAGCTGTCGAGCAGGGTGTCGGAGGCGTGGCCGCCCAGCACGGCGGCGAGCTTCCAGGCGAGGTTGTCCGCGTCGGCGAGACCGCTGTTCATGCCCAGGCCGCCGGTCGGCGGGAACTGGTGCGCCGCGTCGCCGGCGAGCAGGACGCGGCCGCGGCGGTAGGTCTCGGCGGTCCTGGCCGTCATGGTCCAGGAGCCCACGGAGCGGATGTCGACGTCGAGTTCGGCGGCTCCGACGGCTTCCCGGATGAGCTGCGCGCAGCGGTGGGGCGGGTAGTCCTGCGGCGATTCGGCGGCCGGGTCGAAGTCGCGCTGGAAGGTCCACCGGCGGGCGCCGTCCATCCCGATGAGGACGCCCGGGGAGGTCTCGTTGATCAGCCAGACCAGCAGGGCGGGGTCCCGGCGCATCCACGGGGAGAGGTCGGCGTGGAAGTAGATGTTCAGCTGGTGGCCGAGGACGGGGGCGTCGTCCATCGCGATGCCGAGCCGGTCGCGCGTGCCCCCGCCGGCGCCGTCGGCCGCCACGACGTAGCGGGTGCGCAGGACCTGCCGTCCGCCGGCGCCGTCCAGGGTGACGTCGACGGCGTCGCCGTGGTCCCGCACCCCCGTGACGGTGGTGCCGTAGTGGACGGCGGCCGTGCCCTGGGCGAGGACCGCGTCCAGGAGGTGGCGCTGCACCCGGTCCTGGGCGCAGGAGACGAGTTGCTCGGCGGAGGCCCGGGCCCGCCGCGCGAGCGCGTCCGGCGGGCCGTCGGCGAAGTCGATCCGGCCCAGCGGCTCCCCGGCGAGGGTCTGCTTCCAGAGGACGGTGCCGGCCTGGGCCGGGTCGACCGCGTCCGCCCGGACGGCGTCCGCGATGCCCCAGGCGCGGAAGAGTTCCATGGAGCGGGTGTTGACGACGTGGGCCCGGGGGTGGGGGTTGATCCCGCCGTACTGTTCGCAGACGACGCTGCGGACCCCGTGCCGGCCGAGGACGAGTGCGGTGGCCAGTCCGACGGGGCCGGCTCCGATGATGACGACCGGGGTGTCGATGCCGTTCGCGTGGGTGTCGTTCGCGTGGATGCCGTTCGCGTGGGTGTCGCTCACGTGGATGCCGTTCGCGTCGATGTCCGTCATGCGCGCCGCGCCGGGCCGTCGGGGGCCGCGCCGGGTTCGAGGCGCCGCAGCAGGTCGTCGGGGTCGAAGTCGGCCCCGATCGGGTCGGCTTCGAAGGCCCCGGAGCGGAACCACGCGTCGAGGGCCTCGGCGGTGGTGAAGTTGTCGATCTGCAGCTCGACGTGGTTGCCGTCGGGGTCCTCGAAGTACATCGAGGTGGTCGGCCCGTGGTCGACGCACCAGAAGGGGTGGATGCCCTCCCCCTTCAGCCGGCGGTAGGTGTCGAGCAGGTCCCCGACCGTCGCGTAGGTGAAGGCCATGTGGTGGAGGCCGGTGTGCGCGGGTGTCGGGCGCTCGGCCGCCCCGGTGGCGACCAGGGCGACGCGGTGGTGCTCGTCGTCGTAGGTCAGGAAGGCGAGGGCCTCGTTGGCGAAGGCGACGCGGGCTTCGAGGACGCGGGCGTACCAGTCGGTCATGTCCGGCAGGCGGCCGGTGCGCAGGACGACGTGGGCGAGTTTTTCGGGAGAAGCCATGGGGCGGCGACCTCCATCTCGGGCGCACGGCAGCCCTCTTGACTGCCATACAAGAGAAACCTAGGCAGGCTCTTGTATGGCAGTCAAGAGAGGAGGTCAGCGCGCCGCCGCGACGGCCACCAGCGCCTCCACCAGGAGGTCGACCAGCTCCCCGGCCGGCCGGTCCGGCTTCCGGACGCTGACCAGCAGCCCCTCGAAGAGCACGTGCGCCACGTCCGCCACCGGCGCGACGTCCGCCCCCTCGGACAGGCGGCTCGCGACGGCCGCGAGGAGGCGGCCCTCCAGCCACTCCTGCATGCGGGAGTAGGCGTCGGCGAGGGCGGGCGCCTCGCCCATCCGGTCGTACGCCTCGCGGTGCAGGCCGCGGTGGGCCTCCAGGTCGACGAGGAACGCCACCAGCTGCCGCCGCGGGTCGCCCCCGATCGCGGGATCCGTCTCGACGCGCTCGCGCTCGCGCAGGAACAGGCGCTCCAGCGCGGCGGCGAACAGGTCGTCCTTGGTCGGGAAGTACCAGCGCACGGCGTTCGCCGCGACGCCCGCCGCCTCGCCGACCTCGGCCAGGCTGGTCCCCTTGTATCCCCGGGTGGCGAAGAGTTCCCAGGCGCTCTCGACCAGGAGGGCCTCGCGTTCGGCCTTCGGGATCTGCTGACGGTTTCTTGGCATGGCAACCAAGCCTAGGCGGCGGCCCCACGACTTCGAGGGGCCGGGCCCGGCGACCTTCGAGGGGCCGGTCCCGACGACGCCGGTCTGCGCGATCGGGCAGCGCGGGCCCGAGATCGCGCCGTCGTGGCGACGCGATCTTGACCGGGCGTCAGCCGGGGCGACAGGGTGATTCGTGCCCGTACCACCGATTCCGGCGCGCAGCCCTGCCAGCGAGAGAGAACCATGAACAAGATCCGAAACGCGGCCGCGGTCGCGTCGGCACTGGCCGCCCTCCTGGCCGCCGCCCCCACCGCCACCGCGGCCCCCGCCGCCGAGGCGTCGGACAAGCCGGTCGTCGTCGGGAAGACCTGCTCCAACCGTGGCGGGCTCTTCTACTGCGGCTTCGCCTACGGCTCCGGCGAGACCATCATGAAGACGTCGAAGGGCGAGGCCCGCTTCGTGATCGGCCTGGACCACGCGGTGTGGATCAACGACGACAACGGAGCCTGGGGCTCCCTGGGCGGCGGCCCCTTCGTCCGGCAGGTGAAGATCCTCAACCACCGGGGCGACTTCAACTTCACCATCAGCTCCGTCGACGCCAACAACGTGACCTGGTCCCGGACCCTCACCCCGTGGGATGGCTGGACCGCGTGGTACCCGGGCGTCCCCAAGGGCTGGTAGTCCGGGACGCGGGCCGGCCGCCCCCGACAGCGAGCGGCCGGTCCGGCTCAGGACGACACCGTCTTGCTCGCCAGGACCCTCCCCTGGGCGTCGTAGGCGGCGATCGTGATGCCTTCGAGCGGGTGCGGCTGCCCGTCGTCGGGCTTCTTGGCGCCGGGGCCCCAGAGGTAGCCGGTGGCGTAGCCCGGGGTGCCGGGGAGCGAGGCGACGGTGACCCAGTCCGCCCGGCCGTCCATCTCGATGGTCATCCGGGCCACCTGGCCGGGTCCCTTGTAGATGAGGTTGTACAGGCCCTCGCGGTACTGCGGCGGGTTGCCGTAGTACTGCATGGTGATCTCGGTCGCGCCGCCCGCCCAGGAGTGCCCGCCGCAGCCCGGGCCGCTGCCGTAGGCGGGGGCGTCGTGGATGCAGATCTCCCGGTCCTTCAGCTGCATCCACCAGTTCGGGCGGCCCAGCGGCAGCTGCTTGCCGGGCTCCACGACCAGGGCCTCGGGCGCCGGCCCCTCCGGGACCCGCAGGTTCTGCGGGGCCTGCGCGGCCGGCCCGATCGTCCGGGCCCCGTCCGGCGCGGTCAGCACCGCCCCCGTGCCGGCGACCACCGCGAGCGCGGCCGCCACCGCCGACGCGCCCATCGCCACCCGGCGTCCGCGCCGCTGGCGGCGCACGTGGTCGCGCACGGGCCCGGGCGTCCAGTCCGCCACCGCGACCTGGACCGCCTCGTCCCGCAGCGCGCCGCGCACCATGTCCTCGGTGTCCATCACCTGTTGCCTCCGTTCGTGCCGTCGATCGTCGAACCGTCGCTCGTTGAACCGGTGTGCGTCGCGTACGGGGCCAGCGCCGGATGGCCGCGCAGTTTCGCCAGGCCGCGGCTGGCCTGGCTCTTCACGTTGCCCGCCGAGCAGCCGAGCACGTCGGCGACCTGGTTCTCGCTCATGTCCTCCCAGTAGCGCAGGACGACCACCGCCCGCTGACGCGGCGGCAGCTCCGCCAGCGCCTGGAGGAGCACCGAGCGCTCCTCGACGTCGCGGTGGCCGCCCCCCGCCGGGGACGCCCGGTCGGGCAGGACGGGCACGAGCAGTTGCCTGACCCGGCGGCGCCGGTGGCGGCTCAGGTTGTTGTTCACCAGGGCCCGGTGGACGTAGGCGTCCGGCTCGTCCAGGCGGCTGATCCGGGACCAGTTCCGGAAGACCTTGGCGTAGGTCGCCTGCACCACGTCCTCGGCCTCGTGGTGGTCGCCGGTGAGGAGGTAGGCGGTGCGCACCAGGCGCCGCCAGCGGCTGGCGGCGAACGCCTCGAAGTCGAGCCCGTGCGGGCCGGGGCCGCCCGCGGTAGCCGGTGCCGCGACGGGCTGTGGCCGGTCCTCCACCGGTGTGTGTATTGCGCTCGCGGTCATCCACGTCCTCTTCGTCTCCGCGCGACGACCCGGTCGGATCATCGCTCTGCCCTACTCACCGCCGCGCCGCCGCAAGGGTTGCACGGCGGTGTGCGCTGCGGCGGGGCGCGGCCCGGGCCGGGCGCTCCGGGGGTCGGGCACGTCGAGGATGTGGCCGGTGCCGGCTGTGCGCGGGTCGGCCGCCCCGCCCCGTGACCGCCCCCGGCCCCGCCCTGGCCGGACCCTCCATCGAGTGACCTTGTCGGGCTCAAGGACTGGCCGGTCGCCCACGGCGGGGACTACCAGTTCTGGTTGATCCCGGCGCCGCGGGCTTCGCGGCGCCGACCCCGCGACAACGAAGGTGGAGCATGAGCGGCATCACGGTCGGAACCGCAGAAAACGGCTTGAGCGTCAGCCTTCCCACCTTCTCGGCGGTGAGCATCTTCCGGACCTATCACGTCATCGCGTTTGTCGACCGTAACGGAGTCACCACCTCGGGAGAGAGGGATGTCACCGGAACCACGCTCAGGAACGGCGTGAGCGTGTCAGTCCCCGGGTCTTTCCAGAAAGGCGATGACATCAACCTGCACGTCCAGGTCCGCGAGATCAACGCCCCGGAAATTCTCTTCGACGAGAGAATTCGCGGATGCAAGGTCGGCCCGGCGTCGACCTGAGCTGCACGGCCTCTCGCCGCCCCGGTCTGCGGGCGGCGCGGGGGCGGGCGGCGGGGACGGGCGGCGCGGGAGCGGGCGGCGGGGGCGGAAAAGCGGGTGTCGGCGTGGCGATGAGTTTTCCGGCGCCGGCGGGTCTACATCTCGACGGGGATCACCGACTCACCGGGAGTGCAGACATGGGACTCATCGACATCGAGATGTTCGCGACCCTCGACCTCGTCGGGCAGGCGCCCGGGGGGCCGGACGAGGACCCGGAGGGGTTCCCGTTCGGCGGCTGGCAGGCGCCGCTGCTGGACGAGGCCACCGGCGCGCAGATCCTCGCCGCGTACGAGGGCACCGACGCCCTGCTGCTCGGCCGGCGCACCTACGACATCTTCGCCGGCTACTGGCCGCACCAGAAGGAGGGCGAGATCGCCGAGCTGTTCAACCGCATCCCGAAGTACGTGGCCTCGCGCGGCACGCCCGACCTGCCGTGGGCCGGGTCCACGCAGTTGGGGCCGGACCTGGCTGCGGCGGTGCGCGAGGTGCGGGAGCGGCACGAGCAGGTGAAGGTGGTCGGGAGCCTGGACCTGGTGCAGACCCTGCTGCGGGAGAGGCTCTTCGACCGCCTCGACCTGTGGGTGCACCCGATCGTGCTCGGCGTCGGGAAGAAGGTGTTCGGCGACGGCGCGGTGCCCAGCAACCTCACGCTACTCCAGCCGCCGGTGGCCGGCCCGCAGGGCACCGTGTTCCTGCGCTACGGGCTGGCCGACGGCACGCCCCGCACGGGCGACATGAGCGCGCCCGACCGCGGTCTCGGGCACGGCGACGAAGCCCGGTGAGCCCGATGACCACCATCGAGGTCAATGGGATCCGCCTGGGCGTCGAGTCGTTCGGGGACGCCGGCGCGCCGCCGGTGCTGCTCGTGGGCTCGCCGACGATGCTCTCCTGGCCGGACGCGCTGTGCGAGCGGCTGGCCGCCGGCGGGCGCCGGGTGGTGCGCTACGACCTGCGCGACAGCGGGGCGTCGACGACCGCGGACCCGCAGGCGCCCGCCTACACCCTGCGCGACCTCGCCGCCGACGCCGCGGCCCTGGCCGGCGCGCTCGGCCCGGCGCCCGCGCACCTGGCGGGGATCGGCGTCGGCGGGATGGTCGCCCAGGTCGCCGCGCTCGACCACCCGGACGCGTTCCGCGCGCTCACCCTGGCCGGCACCCGCCCGGTCGCCCCCGGCCCGGTCGACGACGACCTCCCCGACCACGACGGGGAGACGATGGGCCGTCTGTTCGCGCGGGCGCTGCCCGACTGGGCCGACCGCGCGGCGGTCGCCCAGGCCGCCGCCGACGGCGCGCTGATCCTCGGCGACGACCCCGCCGCCGCGAGCGACCTGGCCGCCCGGATCTGGGACCGCACCCCCTCCACCGCCCCCGAGGTCCAGCTCGCCAACCAGCTGGGCCTGGTGTTCTCCCGGCTGGACTGCGCCCCCCGCTGGCGTGAGCGCCTGCCCGGGATCAAGCTGCCCACGCTCGTCGTCCACGGCCGCCGCAACCGCTTCTTCCCGCTCGGCAACGGCGAGGCGATCGCGCGCGAGATCCCCGGCGCGCGGCTGCTCGTCCTCGACGAGGCCGCCACCGCGATCCCCACCGCGGCGGCCGGCGAGGTCGCGGCGGCGATGCTCGCGCTCGGGTAGGGCCGGACCGCCCCCCGCCGCCCGGTCCGCTCCCCCGAAGCGGACCGGGCGGGGTGTGGGGGTGGGGGCGGCTGTGTGGGGGGGGCGGGGTCGCTACGAGACGACGAACCAGCGCTGGTACGGGTTGTTGGGGTTGCAGCCCTCCTCGTGGAAGAGGTAGGGGCTGTTGTTGCCGTTGTCCAGGCAGGAGCGCACGGCGAAGTTGAAGAACTGCGCGGCGCCCGTGCCGCCCGTCATCGCCCAGATCTGGTACGGGTCCTTGGAGTCGCACGACTTCATCTGGACCGTGCCGGCGTTGATGGCCCGGATACAGCGTCCGCTGCTGCTGTTGCGGATCTGGACGTTGGGGTATCCGGTGTCGGGCGCGACGGAGACGATCCTCCAGCGGGTGTTGGCCGCGTTGGTGCCGAGCACGGTCGAGCTCAGTTCGTAGCTGCCGTAGACACTCGTGAGGTGGTGGTCGATGAACCTGCTGCTGCCGATGACGACGTTGTCCAGGTTCACGGAGTTCACGGAGTCCACGGAGGCGTGGGCCGTGCCCGCGCCGCCGATCATCGTGACGAGTGCGGCTGCCACGCCGAGCGCGGCCGTGTAACGGGTCCTCATGGTTCGCTGCCCCTCCGTCGGTGGGAATCGCGGCCGGTGCCCGGGCTTGTCCGGCCCGGCCGGTGTCCATGCTCACGGCCGGACGTGCCGGGCGACCACGACGTTGGCCCGACGTTGACCCGACACTTGCGGCGCGGGCGGCAGGGGCGGGTGTTGCCCGGGCGGGCGGCGCCGGGGGGACGTAGGTTGCGAGAAAGCCGCTCCTAGGGAGAAAGCCGTGACGCAGGACGAGCGCTCCCCCGGCCGGGGCCGCGACGAGACGCCCCAGCAACGGGCCGACCGGCTGTGGAGCGAGATGCTCCAGGAGGTCCGCGTGTGCCAGACCGGCGCGCAGATCCTCTTCGGCTTCCTCATCAGCGTGGCCTTCACCCCCCGCTTCGCCGACCTGCCCGACTTCGACAAGAACCTCTACGTCGCCACCGTCGTCCTCGGCGTGATCGCCACCGGCGCCCTGGTCGCCCCCGTGGCCTTCCACCGCTTCCTCGCCGGCCACGACATGAAGCCCGAACTCATCCACGTCGCCGCCCGCCTCATCGCCACCGGCCTCGCCACCCTGGCCCTGACCATCGCCGCCGCCCTGCTGCTGCTCCTGCGCACCGCCACCGGCAACCCGCCCGCCGCGTGGGCGCTCAGCGCCGCCGCCCTGCTCTGGTTCACCACCACCTGGCTCGTCCTGCCGCAGATCGTGCTGCGGCGCGCGACCGCCCGCCGCACGGCCGCCGCCGCCGCATCCGGCGGATCCGGCCCGGCCGAGGACCGCTGACGGCCGGGGCCGGGGTGGTCACAGGTCCGGGGTGGTGGTGTCGCGGCCGTCGCCGGGGGTGGGGTCGGGGGCGGTTTCGGGGGTGAACAGGTCGGTCGTCTCGGTGATCGCGAGCAGGCGTTCGACCCGGGTGCCGGCCGCGGTGACCGCGAGGGTGCGGTCGGTGCGGTGGGCGGTGTCGCGCAGGGCCAGCAGGAGGTTGAGGCCCGCGCTGTCGCAGAAGGTGACGGCGGCGAGGTCGACGTCGAGCCCGGTGCGGCTGGCCCGCAGCGCGCGCCCGAGGACCTCGCCCAGGCCGTCGGCGACATCGAGGTCGATCTCCCCGCGGACGGTCGCGCGCACCCGGTCCCCGTCGGCCGCGAACCGGACCAGCAGACCGTCCGCGATCCGCGCGTCCGCAGGCAGACGCCCGCCGGCCGGCCCCGGGGGCGGAGCAGTGGGGGCGGCGGAGCGCACCACAGGCGGCTTACCGCTCATGGCCATTTCTCCTGCCTGGGAAGCCTGGGACTACTCCTTTCAGCGTCTGCCGGAATCCTTCTCACGTCAACCGATACGTGAACCGTGATTCGTCAATGGCACTGCGCGCGATCGGGCTCCTACGATGGACGTATGGCCGGTGAGAAGACGACGAGCGCGCGGACGAGCTGGACGTTCGTCACCAACCACGCCCGGGTGCTGACCGCCATCGACCGGGACCCCGGCGTCCGCCTGCGCGACGTCGCGCGGGTGTGCCGGCTGACCGAACGCGCCGTGCAGGCCATCGTCGCCGACCTCGAACGGGCCGGATACCTCACCCACACCCGCTCCGGGCGCCGCAACCACTACAGCGTCGTCCCCGACACCCCGCTCAGGCACCCCGCGGAAGGCGGCCTGCGGGTGGCCGCCCTGCTCGACGTCCTCGCCCGGGCCCACCCCGCGCACGACGCGGACGACCTGTACGACGTGCGCGACACGGACGCCGACGGCCTTCCGGACGGGCTCCCGGACGAGGCCGGCCAGGACGGGGAGCGGGCCCCGCTGCCCCTCGGGGCTGCGGCCGCCCGGCCGTCCGACCGCCTGCCGTGACACGTCCCGGCAGCCCGCGGCCCCGGTCACGGACGGCCGGGGTCGCGGGCTGCGGGAACGTGGACTGCGGGGACGTGGACTGCCGGGGCGGCCCGGCAGTCAGGCGGGCTTGATCCGGCCCCGCCAGCCGCCCTCCTCCCGGCCGCGCTGCTCGATGAAGTCCTTGAAGCGCCGCAGGTCCCCCTTCACCCTCCGGCCGACGATGCCCATCAGGTCGCCGGCCTTCTCGGCCATGCCCTCGGGCCGGAAGTCGATGGCCATGTTGATGCGGGTGCGCCGGTCGTCGAGGCGCTGGAAGGTGACGACGCCCTTCTGGTCCACCTCGCCGTCCGTGGTCCGCCAGGCGATCCGCTCGTCGGGCAGCTGGTCGACGATCTCGGTGTCGAACTCACGGGTGACACCGCCGATGCTGGTCCGCCAGTGGTTGCGGCGGTCGCCCAGCTGGGTCACCGACTCGACCCCCTCCATGAAGCGGGGGAAGTCCTCGAACTGCGTCCACTGGTCGTACGCGGTGCGCAGCGCCACGTCGACGTCGACCGACTCCTTCACCATGCTCATCGGGGTCCTTTCGTGGATACCCCCGGCTTCAGCCGGGGGTGGGGGTGCCCCCGGCCGAAGGCTGGGGGAGAAACGAAACTCCTGCGGAGCAGGGCAAGGAGCTGCGATTCGCCGCCAAGGCGGACCGCGGTGCTCTGACCCGCAGATTTGATCTCTAACCTGTAGTCACACTAGTTTGTGAGCGTGGCTGCGAACCATGTGAAGCGGGCGTTCAAGTACCGCTTCTACCCGACCGATGCGCAGGCAGCTGAGCTGTCACGCACGTTCGGATGCGTGCGCAAGGTCTACAACCTGGCGCTGGCGGCCCGCACAGAGGCGTGGACGCTGCGTCAGGAGCGGGTCAACTACAACGCCACCTCGGCGATGCTGACGGCGTGGAAGAAGACCGGGGAACTGGCCTACCTGTCCGAGGTGTCGTCCGTCCCGTTGCAACAGACGCTTCGGCATCTGCAGGGGGCGTTCCACAACTTCTGGAACAAGCGGGCGAAGTACCCGACGTTCAAGTCCCGGAAGAAGTCCCGGAAGTCCGCCGAGTACACCACCAGTGGGTTCCGGTACCGCGACGGCAGGCTGACCCTGGCGAAGATGGCCGAGCCGCTGGACATCGTGTGGTCCCGTCCGCTTCCGGACGGCGCGTCGCCGTCCACGGTGACGGTGTCGCAGGACGGCGCGGGACGCTGGTTCGTCTCGATGCTGTGCGACGACCGGGCCGTGCTGCCCGATGCCCCCGCCGGTTCGGCAGTCGGTATTGACGCGGGTATCACCGCGCTGGTGACGCTCTCCACCGGGGAGAAGATCACCAACCCGAAGCACGGACGCAAGGACCGTGCCCGACTCGCCAAGGCCCAGCGGGAACTGTCCCGCAAGGCCAAGGGCGACGGCGCGAACCGGGCGAAGGCCCGGCTCAAGGTCGGGAAGGTCCACGCAAGGATCGCCGACCGGCGCAGGGACTTCCTGCACAAGCTCACCACCCGACTCGTCCGCGAAAACCAAGTGGTCGTGATCGAGGATCTGACCGTCCGGAACATGCTCAAGAACCGCAGGCTCTCCCGAGCCATCGCGGACGCGAGCTGGACCGAGATGCGGTCCATGCTGGAGTACAAGGCCGACTGGTACGGGCGCGAGGTGATCACCGTGGACCGGTGGTTCCCCTCCTCCAAGCTGTGCTCGGCCTGCGGCACCCTGCAAGGCAGGATGCCGCTCAACGTCCGCGAGTGGACGTGCGACTGCGGGACGACCCACGACCGGGACGTCAACGCGGCCCGCAACATTCTGGCCGCCGGACTGGCGGTTGCAGCCTGTGGAGACGGTGTCAGACCTCAACGGAGCACTCCGGGCGGGCAGTCGTCGGTGAAGCAGGAAATAGTCCCAGCACCCCCCACACGTGGGGTGTCTCAGCCGCGAGGCTGAGGGGAATCCCCCTCCTGCAGGAGGGGGAGGATGTCAACTGGGGCCTCCTCGCGGGATGCGGCCGGGCCGTTCCCGGCCGACTGCGCGTCTGCCCGCCCGGCGGCGGCGCAACCGCGCGGGGTGGCGCAACCGCATGGGGCGGGGCAACCGTGCGCGGCGGGGCCGGCCGCGCTCCTGGCGGGCCCGGGTCACGGCGCGGCCGACCAGCGCGCCGCCGTAGACCGTGTAGCCGACGCCGATCAGCCAGGACTGCACCACCAGCACCGTCCCGACGGTGCCGTAGGAGACCGCGTTGGACACCAGCAGCGGCGCGAGGACCAGCCGGGAGAACAGGCGCAGCCCCGCCAGCGCGACCGTGGTCGCGACGGCTCCCGGCAGCAGGTCGGCGGTGGGGACGCGGCCGGCGAGCAGCAGGCGCTGGAGCCACCAGAACAGCAGGAAGGCGCCGACGGTGGTCACCATGATGCGGAAGGTCGGCTGGACGGGCGAGTGCCGCCACGGGGACCCGCTCCAGGCCGCCAGCACGATGTAGCCGATCAGTGCGGCCAGCGCGACGGTCTGGCGCCAGACCGCGTGCCACGGGCCGCGGTCGAGTTCCCAGATGCGCTCGTAGACGCCCTGGACGGCGGCCATCAGCGAGATCCCGAAGACCGCCACCGCCGCCAGGCCGAAGCCCGTGGTGGTGCTGAGCACCTGGCCCCGGGAGGCGAAGAGGAGCCGGACGGCCTCGGCGCCCTTTCCGGTCAGGCCGAGTCCGTCGGTGATCCACTCGGCGATCCCGCTGCCGCGGGCCGGGAAGGCGGCCGCGATGACGACCAGCAGGGGGACGAGCGTCACGAAGAACAGCGCGGCGAAGGCCATCGAGCGCTGGAGCAGTTCGACGCTGCGGCCCTGTTCCCACACGTCCGCGGCCGCCGTGCGAAGGGTCTGCCCCCGGACGCGCGGGGCTGCTCGTCCGGGGGTGGCGCGCGGCGACCGTCGATCCACCGTCAGTCCCGGTGGGTGCGTGGGGCTTGGGGGATGTGCGGGGTGTGGTGGACGTGCGGGATGTGGGGGACGCGGCGGGCACGGTGGGCGTGGCGGTCCGGCGGGGCCGGTACCTCCAGCCAGACCCGTTTGCCCCGGCCCTCGGGCGCCCAGCCCCAGGCGCGGGCGAGCCGGTCCACCACGCGCAGGCCGTGCCCGCCCGGCCACCCCGGAGCGGCGGACCGCAGGAGCCCCGGCGGGATCGGGCAGGCGTCCGCGACCTCCGCCCGCAGCCGGACGCCGTCCCAGTTCAGCCGTAGCTCGCGCACGCCCCCGGGGGCGTGCCGGCAGGCGTTGGTGACCAGCTCCGAGACCATCAGCAGGACGTCCTCCGCGGCGGTCCGCCGCTCCTGGTCGGTCTGCTGCTCCTCGGCGGTCCGCTGTTCCTCGGCGGCGGCGGGCAGCCAGTGCCAGGACACCAGCGCGTCCCGGGTGAACTCGCGGCTGCGCCGTACCGCTCCCGCGCTGCTTCCGAAGGCGAGCAGCCTGGTCCGGCCGGGGGCCGGCAGCGGCCCGTTGACTGGGCGGTTCATCCGGGCCTCCTCAACGTCGGACCGGCCGGATCGGGGGCGGATGGAGGACGGATCGGGGACGGGAACGCCGTCGCGCGGCACAAGGCCCGGAACGGTCAGGTCGCGGGAGCGCGGGGTGCGGCCGGGCACCCCGCCTGCTCGTCGTCCATGCCCGGCGTCTGCCCTCTCCCCCGGTGACTACACGCACCGGCGGCGGTCGCGGACCGGCCGGGGCCTGCTGCCGTGACGTTTCGGCGGGGCGCGCCCGGATAGACGCGCGCCATGGCGGTGTGTGCGTGTTCGTCGGGTCCGGCGTTCCGTCCCTGACCGTCCGTCCGTCGTCTCCCGGAGGAGTTGAGCAGCGTGAGCGACCAGGACCGGCCCGTGCCGAAGGATCCGCCGGTGCCCGTCGAGACCCCGGAGTCCCCGGCGGCCGGCGAGAGCGATCCGCCGCCCGGGAACGACGAGGAGGGGTCGAGGCGCGGCCCGGAGCACGGGGCGACCGAACCCGTCCACGAGCCCGTCCACGAGCCGGTGCCGCACGAGCCGCCCGACTGAGCCCGCAGTCCCCCGCGCGCACCGCCGTTGCGACGTGTCCGCGGCTGTTTCCGGCCGCCCCGTCCGGGTAGCCGCGCGGCACCGGACCCCGGCGTGCCCGTCGCGCCGGGTGCCCGGCCGACGCCGAGGAGGCGGCCCGTGCGACTGAACGGCACCGGGCGACCGAACGCGGCCGGCCCGGGCCGGCGGCTGCCGAGCGGCCGGTGACGCCGCCCCGGGCGCGGCCCGTCCCGTCCGCGGACCGGGTGCCGCCCGGCCTGCGGATCGCCGCCGGGTACGCGTGGAGGCTGGTCGTGCTCGGCGTGGCCGCCTATCTGGCCGTCTCCGCCCTGTCCCTGCTCGCCCTGCCGGTCATCGCCGTGTTCGTGGCGCTGGTCATCACCTCGGTGCTGCGGCCGCTCGTCGACCTGCTGGCCCGGGTGCTGCCCCGCTCGCTCGCCGTCCTGCTGGCCGTCGTGTGCGCGGTCGCGGTCGTGGCCGGTGTGCTCACCCTGGTGGGGACGACCGTCGCCGGCGAGTGGAGCCGGCTGGGCGCCGAACTGCGCGGCGGCCTCGGACGGATCGACCACTGGCTCACCGGCGCCCCCTTCCACCTGCGGGCCGGGACCGTGACCGATCTGCGGGCCAAGCTCGGCCAGTTCGTCACCGCCCACCGCTCCGCGCTGCTCAGCACCGCGCTCAGCGGCGCGGGCCGCGCCGTCGAACTGCTCACCGGGCTGGCCCTCGCGGTGTTCTGCTCGGTGTTCTTCCTCCACTCCGGCGACCGGATGTGGCGCTGGGCCGAGCACCAACTGCCCGCCCGGGCCAGGCCGGTCTGGAGCCGGGCGGGGCGCGCCGCCTGGCACACCTTCGCGGGGTACACCCGCGGCGTGCTGATCGTGGCGGGGACCAACGCGGTGCTGGTCGGCATCGGCCTGGCCGTCCTGCGGGTGCCGCTGGTCCTGCCGCTGACGGTGCTGGAGTTCGTCGCCGCGCTCGTCCCGCTGATCGGCTCCCCCATCGCGCTGGCCGTCGCGGCGCTGGTCGCCCTGGCCGCCCGCGGTCCGGTGGTCGCCCTGCTGGTGCTCGGGCTGATCGTGGTCATCGGCCAGATCGAGGGCCATCTGCTGCACCCCCTGGTGCTGGGCTGGTCGGTGCGGATCCACCCGGTGGTGGTGGCGCTGTCGGTGACCGGCGGCGCCGTCCTGGCCGGCGTCCTGGGCGCGGTCGTCGCCGTGCCGGTGGTGTCGGTCGCCTGGGCGGTGATCACCGAACTGCGCGACCACGGCCCACCGGAGCACCCGGGGTAGCCAGGGCAGCCGGGGCGGGGCGGACGGCACCGGGTCGGGCCGGCCCGGGAGCGGCTGACGTGGTCCCGCTCGGCCGGTCCGGCCGGGCGGGTCAGGCGGCCCGGCAGAGCCCGGTCGGGGCGATCGGGGCGCGGGTGCGGGCGGTGGTGGTGGGCAGGGGGTGGGTGGTGGGGACGGGCCGCGGGGGGCGGCGGGTGAAGACGAGCAGGCGCAGCGCGGCGAAGCGGGCGGTGCCGGTGAGGGCGGAGGCGGTCAGGTAGACGGCCTGGTCGAGGAGTGCGGTGGGGGCGGGCACCAGGTGGTGCAGGGTGAGCATCGCCGTGCAGGTGACCGCGTACGCGGCCACCGCGGAGCCGGCCGACTGCGCGTGCTGGCGCCGGGTCGCGCGGCCGGGAGCGCCGAAGGTGAAGCGGGCGTGCAGTTCGGTGGCGAGGAGGGTGGAGACCGCGGTGACCAGGGCGTTGGCCAGGGTCCAGGGGATGCGGGTGGCGAGGGCGGCCACGGCGAGGCTGGAGGCGAGCCCGACGGCGCCGCCGCAGAGCACGTAGCGGGCGAAGGAGGCGAACGCGCCGGGTGTCGTCTGCTTGCGGGCCGTCTTCACGGTCCGCCTCCTTTCGTCGTCGGGTCGGTGCGGGTCGGTGCGGGTCGGTGTGCTGTGGGGTGGGTCAGAGGCTGCGGGCGGTGATGTTGCCGTAGGCGGTGGTCGCGGTGACGGCCAGGCGGACGGTGGGGCCGTCGGTGTTGTTGAGGGTGTTGTGGATGCGGCCGTAGGAGGTGCCGGCGTCGAGGGTGGCGGAGACGCCGCGGGCGGCGCCGACCGCGATGTCGCCGTGCTCGGTGCGCAGGGTGAGGGCGCCGTCGCCGGTGGCCTCGGTGACGGTGAGGTGGCCCTTGGCGGTGCTGAGGTGGGCGGGGCCGTTCAGGCGGGCCAGGTGGATGTCGCCGGCCTGGAGGGTGAGGCGGGCGCTCGCGGTCTCGTCGAGCCCGACGGTGGCCTGCGCGCCTTCGAAAACGACGTTGCCGAGGCGACCGGTGGCGCGCAGTTCGGCGAGGGCGGCCTTCGCCTCGACGTGGGAGCCGGCCGGCAGCTGGACGTTGACCTCGACCTGCCCGGAGCCGCCGAGGATCCGGCTCTCGGCCGGTGCGGCCTCGATGTGCAGGACGCCGTCGGCGTGGGCGACCCGGATCCGCTCGGCCGCCTTCACGTCGCGCCGCTTCGAGGCGTCCCGGGGCCGGACCTCGACCACGGTGTCGCCGCGGTCGGTGGCGGTGAAGCGGATGAGACCCGCCGGGATGTCCAGGACGGCGGTGACCGGGGCGGGGGTGTCGAACTTCTGCATGATGTCTCTCCTGCGCTTGCGCTCGTTGTTTCTGACGATGGAAAAGCTACGTTGCTTTCCAACCCGTGACAACAAGCTCGTTGCGCCGATTCTTCATTTATGCAGGTCAGAGCTGATATATCGTTGCAGCAGTTCTGAATCTAACGCAACGACAAACCGTCGAATGTTGCAATGAATTGAGAGTGAACGCTACCCGGGGGACGCCTGCCCGTAGCGGTGGAGGTCGCGGCGGACGCGGTCGAGGTAGGGCTGGTCGGCCGTGGCGGCGGTGAGGGCGGCGTTGGCGGCGCGGTAGGCGGCGGCGAGGGCGAGCGGGGCGTCGGCGGGGGCGGCGTGCAGGGTCGGGGCGGTGGCGCAGAGCATGCGGCCCAGGGCGGGGATCGACTCCTCGGGGGTGAACGGCGGTGCGGGGAGGGCGCCCTGGCGGTCGGGCGGCAGGTAGGGGCGCAGCGCGCGGGGGGTCCAGCGGGCGATGCCGTAGGCGTCGGCGGCGGGGTCGCTCAGGTTCGGGTCGAAGCCGCTCTCGGCTTCGAGGAGGGCCGCGATCAGGGCCGGGGTGACCTCCGGTGACGCGGGGCAGGCGGTGCCGGCGTCGACGATCAGGTCCCGGTACTGCGGGGGGATGCCGGTGTCGGGGCGCAGCCGGCGGGCGGCATCCGGGTGCGGGGCCGGCGTCTCGGGGGCCTGGGCTTCGGGGGTCTGGGCTTCGGGGGCTTGGGCTTCGAGGGCCGGGGGTGCGCCGGAGTCTCCCGCGGCGGTGGTGGCGAGGGCGACCGTGAGGGTGAGGACGAGGGCGATCACCGTGGCGGCCAGGAGGGAGAGGATGCGGCGCGGGGCGGGGGCGTCGGGGGCCGGGATCGGGACCGGTGGAGGCGTGACGGGGGCGGGGGCGGCGGCGGCAGGGGTGGGAGTGGCGGGAACGGGGGTGGGCTCGGGGGCCGGGGCCGGTGGATGGGTGAGGGGGCGGGTGGTCTGGCGGTGGGTGTGGATGCGGCGACGTTCCCATTCCCGCGGGTCGCCGCCGCAGGCGGTCACGAAGGCGGCCAGCACCCCTTCGCTCGGCAGCCGGCGTCCGGAGGCGGCCTCGGCGAGGGTGGAGGCGGAGTAGTTGGTGCGGGTGGCGAGCCGGCGGTAGGGCGGGCTGCCGGCCTGGCGCCGCAGCTCGCGCAGGTCCAGGGCGAACAGCACCAGGGGGCCTCCGTCGGCGTCGAGCGGCCGTTCCTGCCGTCCCACCTGCTGGTCCTCTCTGTCGGTCGTGACGGTGTCGGTCGTGGTGGGTGTCGGTCGTGGTGGGGCGGGGCGGGGTGGGGCGGCGTGGCGGTGGGGCGTCCGGGGTGCTGTGGTCGGGGTGGTCCAGACCTGTCCGGCGTTTGTCCGGCGTTTGTCCGGGCCCGTGACGGCGTTGCCGCGGAGCGGTTTTGATGGGGCCGGAGCCCCTTTTCGATCAAGTCATGACAACACCCAACCGCTTCACGGACACCGTGACCTGGCTTTCCGTCGGATCTGGCGTGTGCGGTCGGTCACACGCCGTCAGCGAGGGGGCGCCCCGCGTCCGGACGCCGCATCCACCCCTGGAGGAGCACCCGATGCCCCGCCCGAACCACCTGACCTACCCGACCCACCCGACCCGTCCGGTGCGCCCGACCCGTCCGGCCCGCGCGGCGCGCACGTCCAGCGGCGGCTCCTGATGGACGCGCTGCCGGCGGTGGCCGGGCTCGACGCGAAGCCGCGGCTGTTCACCACGCCGTGGTGGTGGCGGTGGGCGCTCGGCACCTGCTTCGCCCGCATCACCGAGCCGATGGCGACGCTGGCGCTGATCAGCCTGGGGACCTACGTCAGCGGCTACGCCTACGGCGCGTTCCTGGTGAGCGTCTACACGCTGACCGGCGCCCTGACGGCCACCGCCGCCGGCCGGGTGCTGGACCGCGCCGGGAACCCGCGGCGCGTCCTCGCCGTCATGGCGGTCTCCTCGTTCCTGCTGCACGTCGCCCTCGCACTGCTCGGGACGTTCCGGCTCTCCTCCGCCGTGGTGACCGTGACCACCGCGCTGTGCGCCGCGCTGCCGGGCGGCCTGCCCGGCCTGTCGCGCTCGGTGCTCGTCGAGTACGCCGACGCGCGGCTGCGGGCGCTGGCGTTCTCCTGGGACTCGATCATGACGGAGGTGGGCTGGATCCTCGGGCCGGTGGTCATCGCGGGCCTGAGCACCTTCCACCTGCCGTGGATCGAGGTCGCCGCCATGGCCGCCACCTTCCTGGGGGTCCACCTGTTCCTCGGCCCGCTGGTCGGGACGGGGCCGGCCGCACCCCGGCCGGGCGGGGACGGCGCGGGCGGGGACAGCGCGGGCGGGGACAGCGCGGGCGGGGACGGCGGGACGTCCCGGTCGCTGTGGTCCCACCGACTGGCGTGGCCCAGCCTGGCCGACTCCGTCGCGGTCGGCATGGCGGTGACCGGGATCGTGTCGGCGCTGCCCGTCCTGCTCGCCCGGACCGGGGCCTCCACCTCCTGGGCCGGGATCCTGGTCAGCGTGCTGGCCGCCACCGGCATCGCCGGGACGCTCTGCTACGGGAAGGCGGCGCCCCGGATCACCCTGCACATCACCGTCCAGTCGTTCCTCACGCTCGTCGCCGTCATGGCGTCGGTGGCCGCCCTGGTGTGGTCGCGGAGCATGACGGCGGTGGCCGTGTGGGTCGGGGTGTCGGGGTTCTTCATCACGCCGTTCAACACCCAGCGCTCGATCAGCCTCGAAGCGAGCATCCCGGCCGGACTGCGCACCCAGGGGTTCTCCGCGCAGTTCGCCCTGTTCGGGCTGGGATCGGCGATCAGCGCCGGCGTGCTCGCGCTGGTCGGCGACATCTCCTCCGCCCTGCTCCTCATCGCGGCGATCGGCCTGTCGATCTCGGCGGCCGCCAACGCCGCGGTGCGCAAGCGGATCGCCGCGGGCGGGGGGCGCTGAGCCCGCGGGGCGCGAGGGGGCGAAGGGCACGGGGGCCGAGAGGGGCCGAGGGGCACGGAGGCCGAGAGGCCCGAAGAGACCACGGGGCAACGGGGGCAACGGGGGCAGCCGGTGGTCCGGCGCGGGGGCGCGCGGACCACCGGAAACCACACGCGCGACAACCATGGAGGGGAGTCATGTTCAAATACGGGACGCAGGACGTGAACGCCGACGGTCACCTGGAGATCGGCGGCTGCGACACGCTGGAACTGGCGCGGCGGTACGGGACGCCGCTCTACGTGATCGACGAGGCGGACGTCCGCGGCCGCAGCCGCGCCTACCTGGAGGCGTTCCGCGCGCACTGGCCGCACATCGACGTCGCCTACGCCTCGAAGGCCTTCCTGGTCGGCGAGATCGTCCGCCTCGCCACCGCCGAGGGCCTGAGCCTGGACGTCGTGTCGGCGGGCGAGCTGCGCCTGGCGCTGTGGGCGGGCGCCGACCCGTCGAGGATCACCTTCCACGGCAACTACAAGACCCACGAGGACATCGAGCTGGCGGTGCGCAGCCGGGTGCGTTCCCTGGTGGTCGACTGCCTGGACGAGATCGAGGCGATCGACCGGCAGGCCCGGCGCGAGGGCGTCGTCCAGGCCGTGGACATCCGGCTGAACCTGGGCATCGACATCCACACCGACCCCAAGTACACGACCGGCAGCCTGGAGTCGAAGTTCGGGCTGGCGGTGCACACCGGGGACGCGGCCGAGGCGGTGGCGCGGATCCTGGGGTGTGCGGGGCTGCGGCTGCGCGGTCTGCACTTCCACCTGGGCGCGCAGGTGGTGGACACCAAGTACCACCGGCGGGCGCTGCACGACCTGGGCGCGTTCGTGCGGGAGGTCCAGGCCGGCGCCGGCCGGTCCTGGCGGCCGGCGGCCGTCACGGTCGGCGGCGGCATGGGGGTGAACTACGACGGCGTCACCACGCCGCCCACCCCCGCCGAGTGGGCGCGCGACCTGATCCCGGTGTTCCTGCGGGAGGTGGTCCCGCTGTGCGCGCCGGACGTGGTGTTCGGCGTCGAGCCGGGCCGCTCGCTGGTCGCCGAGGCCGGGACGACGCTGTACACGGTCGGCCCGACCAAGCACAGCGGCGCGCGCCGGCTGGTGGCGGTCGACGGCGGGCTGTCGGACAACCCGCGCCCGATCATGTACCAGTCCGTCCACCACGCCGTCCTCGCCTCGAACCCGGAGCTGACGGGTGCGGCGCTGCACGAGTCGACGGTGTTCGGGCGGCACTGCGAGACGGACAAGCTGATCGACGAGGTGCTGCTGCCGGACCTGGCGCCCGGCGAGGTGCTGGCCGTGCAGTGCACGGGCGCGTACACGCACTCGATGTTCAACCAGCACAACAGGTTCGACAAGCCGCCGGTGGTGTTCGTCGAGGGCGGGCGCGCGCGGCTGGTCGTGCGCCGGGAGCGGTTCGAGGACACGATCCTGACGGAGATCCGGGAAACGGACGCCGACGCTGATGCCGATGCCGATGCTGGCGCCGAGGTGTCCGGTCCGGATGGGGGGAACGAGTAGTGCTGATCGTCGTCACGGTACCGGTTTCACCCGCCCTGGCCGAGTCCCTGGCCGACGGCGTCGTCGTGTGCCGCGCGGACCTGCACGCGGCGGACGAGGGCACGCTCGCGGGCGCCGTCGGGGACTTGCGTCCGAACGTGCTCGTCACCGACCGCCCGGTCGGCCGGGAGGTCCTGCGCTGCTGGCGCGAGGCGATGGGCGACGAGCCGCTGGCCGTCGTGCGCATCGTCGCCTCCGCCGGCGGTGTGCCCGGTGCGCCCGGGACGTCCGAGCGCCGTCTTCCGACGATGCGTCAGCGGCCGGTCGCGGAGGTCCTGCCCTTCGACGTCCCGCTGTACACGGTCACACCCCTGAGCGGCGGGGAGGAGGACGCGGGCGCGTACGAGGCGCTCGCCGTCGCCGAACGGTTCGCCCAGGAGCGGGAGCGCGAGGCCGCCGCCGGCGCGCCGCGCCCGGCCGTGTTCCCGTCCCCCTTCCCCTCCCCCGCCCGCGGGCGCGGCACGGTGCTGATGATCGGCGCCGGCATCGTCAACCTGATGACCGCGCACGCCCTGCACACCGACGGCTACCGGGTCACGATCGTCGACGCGGCCCCGGACCCGCGCGCCGCCCGCCCCTGGACCGAGTACGGCGCCTCGCGCGGCGGCGGCAACGCCCGCATGTTCACCTACACCGAGATGGACGACTACCACGCCAAGTCCCCCGACGACCTCGACAGCATGACGGTGTTCGACCGCCCGCCCGCCCGGCTCGGCTGGGACGTGCGCCGCCACGACACCGAGCAGGACCGCCAGTGGGTCCAGGACTTCCAGCGCGTACCCCCCTGGCTGGCGCGCGCCTACAACGGCGACATCCTCGGCCTCAACCGGCGCAGCGGCGAGCTGTGGCAGACCTGGCTGCGCACCCGGCCCCAGCTGTTCGACGACGTCGAGCTGCGCCACGACATCCTGCGCCTGTACCAGGACCCCGCGCACCTGGCCGCCGCCCGCCGCCGCCAGGACGCGGTCGGCGCCACCATCGCCGCCTACTCCGGCGGCGAGGTCCGCGAGCGGTTCCCCGCACTGGCCCGCGCCGCCGCTCACGCCTTCGCCGGCGGCGTCCTCGTCGAGGGCTTCACCGTCAACGTCCACGACACCATGGCCCGCCTGCTCGACGACCTGGAGGCCGGCGGGGTGCGCCTGCACTTCGGCCTGCGGGTGGAGGAGATCATGCGGGACGGGGACGGCGACGGGGAGGGCGTGGTCACCGGCGTGCTGACCACCGACGGCCCGCTGCTGTACGACCACTACGTGCTCTCCCCCGGCGCCGACGACGACTCGCTGCGCCGTCAGATCCCCGTCCTGCGGCAGGTGAACGGGGTGCTCGGCTGCTGGGCCACGATCCCCAACACCGACCCCGCGCTCGGACACTCGCTGAAGGTGGCCCGGCGCGGCCACGTCGCGGAGGACGCCAACGTCACCGTCGGGCGCGACGAGTCCGGACGGCCCGTCCTCATGGTGGGCTCCGGCTACGGCTGGACGGGCGCCGACCCGCACAACATCGACGAGCGGCGCCTGGAGGACATCCACGCGGGGATCGCCGACACCGTGCGCCTGCTCTTCCCCGACGCCTACGAGAGCGTCGGCGGCCGCGAGGGGCTGCGCCGCACGCAGAAGCACTGCGTGCGGCCGTGGACCGCCTCCAACCTCGGCCTGTTCGAGACGATCGCCGCGCGCAACGGGGCGTTCGTCGTCACCGCCGGGCACAACACCGGCGGCTTCGCCCAGGCCCCCGTCATCGCCGAGGCCGTCGCCCACGCCCTGCAGGGGATCCACCACCCCATGCACACGCTCTACCACCCGCAGCGCACCGACCGCGCCGTCCACGTCCCGCAGTTGGGGCGCGAACGCTGACCCGGCCGCCCCGCGCGCACCGCCGGACCCTCCCGCGCGAGGGTCCGGCGGTGCGCGTCTCCCGGTGCGCGTCTCCCGGTGCGCGTCTCCCGGTGCGCTCCTACCGGTGCGCTCCTACCGGTGCGCTCCTACCGGGACCAGTCGGTCCAGCCGCCGCCGCTGTAGCGGGTCTTGGACCAGCGGTTGCCGTCCGTGCCGGTCATTTTCAGGGTCAGGGAACCATTGGAATTGCTGTAGTCGTACGCGACGAATCCGCCGCCGACGCGGCCGCCGAGCGAATTCCAGGTCGTGGTGTACCTCACCCACACCGCGTAGTCCGTCCCCACACCGAAGACGTGGAGCACGCCGTTGATCCTGACCATCGGCATGATCCGGTTGAACCCTCCCCCGCAGGGGAAGATGCCCTGATCCCAGAAGGGCGGATCTCCTCCCATGTTGGCGAGGGATTCGTTGGTGACATCGGGCTTGTCGCACACGGAGTTCATCAGGAATCCGGCCCCCTGGATCCAGTCGGTGCCGGCATTGGCCGTGCCCGACATCGCGACCACGGTCCCCATCGCCATCGAGGCAGCCACGGCGGCCGACGCGGCGCCCCTGCCCAGTTTCCCCATCCTCAACGCTGACCCCTCGGACACAGATCTTCCCACCGGCCGGACGGCAAGCGGAGCGGGGTCGGCCGACCGCAGACGGTCCGGCCGACGACGGCCTCCCGATATCCGCGGCACGCCGGGCCCTGCGCATGAACACCATCAGCCGGTCGGCGGCCCGTCAATGGAAATCGAGGATCGGCGGCAGCCCTGCACAAATGGCCAAGCAGGTGTGGCCCATTGGGCATTGACGATTCGTCAATCGACCACATTCATGGTACGGGCGGGAGCCGGGTAGCCGGCCATGGTGCGGTCGGCCGAGGAATTCCGCGGCGCCGTCAGGCCCCGATGTGCATACTTACCGGACGATCAGCAGGACGTAGAGGTGATGACGCGGTGAAACTGGCTGAAGCGCTCGCGCAGCGCGCGGCCGCGGTGCGGCAGGTGGAGCAGTTGCGGGCGCGCGTCGTCGGCAGCGCCCGGTACCAGGAGGGCGAGGAGCCGGCCGAGAACGCGGCCGAGGTCCTGGCCCAGGCCGGCGAGGTGCTGGACGAGCTGGAGCGGCTGATCCGTCAGATCAACCGGACCAACTCCACCGCGGTCATCGAGGGCGGCGGCACCCTCACCGACGCCCTCGCCCGCCGGGACGTCCTGCGGCTGCGCCACTCGGTGACCACCGCGGCCGCCGACGCCGCCTCCGGACGCGACCAGCGCGGAGCCGTACGGCAGTTGCGCTCCGAGCTCCGGATCCTCTCCGCCCTGCCGGTCGCCGAGCTCCGCGCCCAGGCGGACGCCCTGGCCAAGGAGATCCGCGAGGTGGACACCCTGATCCAGCGCACCAACTGGGAGATCGACCTGATCGAGGACTGATCCCACGAGCCGGGTGTGGGAAGCAGGTAGTCGCCACGGAGGCGTGCACACACCGCGGCCGGCGGTTCATCCGGCCCTGGCGCGTGAAGAGCAACGCAGGGGTTCGACTCCCCACCACACCATGCAGCTCAGCATCGCGTACAGGTGACAGGGCACAGCACACAGCTCACCACCATGTGCAGATCCGGACGACGAGGGCGGGAACGGGGCGCCCCACACCCGGTGCGAGGGCCGTGCTGATTGCACGGCCCTCGCACCTTCCGGCCTCCGAGGTGGCCGCCCGGGTGTACGGCGCCCGGGCGGCCGTCCCCGGTCCGGCTACAGCGTCATGTCCCCGCTCCGCTGCCCACTGACCCAGGCGCGGGCGGCCGCCTGCAGGCTGAGCTCGCGCATCGCGTCGAAGACCTTGCGCGGGTCCTCGTAGTAGCGCCACGGGCCGGCCATCTCGCGGCCCATCAGCCTGAACTGCTCCAGCGCCTGCGCCGGGCGGGCGTTCTTGACCAGCCCCCAGGCGGCCCAGGCCCGGGCGTCCTGGACCTGCGGACGCGCCGGGTCGGCCTGTGCCAGGTCGGCCAGCAGGGCGTCCACGGCCGCCGTGAACTCCGGCGTGCGGTAGGCGTCCGCCGGCGCCCCGTCGCGGGTGTGCTGCTCGTAGAACGCCTGCACCCGCAGCACGGACAGCAGGCTGCCGGCCGGAGCGTCGACGAGCGCGGCGTCCACGAAGGAGTGCATCAGCTCGTGGCTGCCGTGCCACTTGGCGCACCAGTACTGCAGCGCGCCCTCGTGCGCCCGCAGGTGGTGCGGGTCACGGGCCACCACCTCGACCCAGAGCGCGCGGAAGGCCTCGCGCGGCCAGCCCAGTCCCATGGCGATGGCGATCTGCACCACGAAGGGGTTGGGGTCCTGGGCCGGCGCCAGTTCGACGGCCTCCAGCGCGGTCTTCTCCGCCTCGAACAGCACCTTGTGGAACCTGCGGAACTGCTCCGCGCTCACCTCGGCGGCGAGCCGGCCCGTGCGGATGTCCCAGGCGCGCTCGATCAGCGCATCGGTCTGCAGCAGGGCGGCGGCGGCACTGCGCGGCTCCCCCTCGCGCCAGCGCCGCAGCCACTTGTCGTCCTCGGCGGCCGCCTTGCACAGCGGCCCCAGCCGCGCCCAGCGCAGGCCCGCGTCGGCTTCGGCCTCCGCCAGGTACGCGGCCGCCGGGCGCCAGTCACCGGCCCGGGCCGCCTCCAGCACGGCCGCCGCCTCGGCGGACGGCTCCTCACCCAACAGCACGAGCTGCTCGCGCGGGACCAGACCCACCCGCAGCTCGTCCGCCCGGCGGCCCTGCCGCCCCCGGGCGAGCAGCTTGGGAACGACCCGGGCCGCGCCGGCGACCACGAGCACGAGGAGGGAGACAACGGAGATGAGGAGCATGAACTGCTTTCCTGGCCGGGGAGGGTGAGGACGGATCGCCCGGGCACCTGAGCGGTCCCGGGCGGGCACCGGGCTTGAACGGGGGCACCGGGCGAGGAGGATCGTACCGGCACGACGCGGTGTCACCGCACCCGAGGCCCGGGTCCCGCCGTGACCGGCCGGTGGTTCCGCCCCCTTCGGCCGGACATGTCCTCAGACGTCCTGGGCTGGGGTGGCGAACCGCCACGCCTCGATGTCGCGGTAGTGGATCGGGCCGGGGCCGCGGCCGATGTTGCTGCCGACCAGGTGGAGGCGTTCGGCCGGCCAGCGCCGGCCCACGAAGGCGGCCAGGCCCTCGGCGGCCTGCGGCACGCTGACGGGGTCGTCGCGGCGGGCGCGCGCGAGCGTCAGATGGGGGCGCAGCGGGCGCTCGTTGAACTCGATCCCGCAGGACCTGACCAGCTGCCGGACGTCGGCGGCGAGCTGGTGCAGCCCGTCCAGGTCCCCGTCGATCCCGCTCCACAGCAGCCGTCCGTCGAAGTGGCCGCCCCCGCGCAGGCCCAGGTGCAGGGCGGGGTGCGAGTGCGCCCGGTCGGCCAGTACCGAGCGCAGCGGCGGGACGGCGGTGGAGGGCAGTTCGCCGAGGAAGGCGAGGGTGATGTGCCAGTCCTCGATCCGGTTCCAGCGCAGCCGCGGGTAGGCGGCGTAGGCGGGCGCCAGGGCCCGGGCCAGCTCGTCCTTGGCGTCGTCGGGCGGGGCCAGCGCCACGAAGACGCGCAGGGTCGGGAGCTCGGGGGGAACGTTCATCAGGGATTTCTAGCACCCCGCCGGCGGCCGCGTGATCTCTCGGTCAGGCGGCGAGGCCGAGGGCGAGGGTGACCGCGACGGGGGCGAGGTAGAGGAGCGGGAAGGGCACGGTCTTGTACGAGCGGGCCCGCAGGCAGGTGGCCACGGCGCCGAGGAAGTAGAGGATCAGCCCGATCGCCGCGGCGACGCCGACGGCCGGCACGGCGAGGCCGACCAGCAGGCCGGCGGCGCCGGCGAGCTTGGCCAGCGCGAGCGGGGCCCACCACGAGCGCGGCACCCCGTACTCCACGAGCGGCTGGGTCACGAACTCCGCACGACGCGCCAGCGAGACGCCGGAGAAGCCAACCCAGAGGGCGCTGACGACGGCGAGGACGGTGTAGGCGACGGACATGATGGGAACCCCGGCTTTCGTGTGTTGGAGGACAGCGGACGGGACGAACCCCGCCCCACTTCGTCCGCGCTTGCTCGGACACTCCACTGACCCGCCACCCCGCCCGGATGTGACAGCACTGCCGCAGAAATTTTTCCGACGGCTCCCCACCGGGTATCGGTGACGCCTTCCCGTCCGGCCTCTGTATGCGGGTCGATAGGTTGACGTGGTGACAGGGATACGGCGGTTCGATGCGCTGCTGGCCCGCCTGATGCGGCACCGGGCGCTCGACGCCGCCGTGCTCGCGGCGGCGGCCGGCACCGGGCCGGCAGAGCTGCGGGCCGTGCTCGACGGGCGGGCCCCGGGCGGCGAGCTGCTCAGGGGCCTCGGGCCGGTGCTCGGGCTGCACGCCGCCGACCTCTTCGTCCTCGCCGGGCAGCCGGTGCCCGACGATCTGACCCCGGTCACCCGCAATCCGCATTGGTCGGTCGACAGCGTCGTCCACGACACGATGGCCATGCCCGCCGGGGACCGGCGCCTGCTGCTGGAGGCGATCCGGGCGCAGCCGACGGTGGTGCGTCAGGGGCGGGGCGGGGTCGACCGGCCGCACCACCGGTACGAGCCGGGCTTCGGCGCGGTACTGCTGGACCTCGCGCACAGCCGCAACCTCACCTGGCCGGGCACGGCCAAGGCCCTGTACGCGGTCACCGGCGGGCGGACCTACCTGGCGGCGTCCACGGTCGGCGGGATCGGCCGCGGCACCGTCGAGGCGACCCCCGAACTGGTCGCCGGCTTCGCGGGCCTGCTCGGCATCCCCGCCCGCGACCTGGCGGCGTTCGGCGGCGTCCGCCTCCCGGACGGCCTGCCACCGCTCCACCCCCGGGCCGCGGATGTGGCCGGCGTCGTCTGGGAGGCCCGGCGGCTGACCACCGCCCAGCTCCAGGAGGTCCGGCTCGTCTCGCGCCGCCTCGCCGGCGGCTGACCGTCCCCCTTGCCGGCGCCACCCGGATCGAGGACCTCGTCCCGTGCGGACCGGCCACCTGTCCGACCCGCAGCGAACCGCCTCAAGGTCCGCCCCTGCCCCTGCCCCTGCCGTCAGATGAACTGGAGGAGGGGCGACTCCAGGAATCCGTCCAGGCCTCCCCACTCGAACACGCAAACCGCGGCCACGACGTTGACCTCGGCTCGCACCCCGCCCCAATCGCCCGAACGCCGTTCCGCCACGACCTCACCCTGCGGGGAAAGGGCCTGGGCGCTGAACCGGTGGGTCCGGAACCGGATCGTGCCGGTCTCCGTCGCGAAGACGACGGACCGTCCGCTCGACAGCGGCGAATGGCGCCCCGACAGGTTCATACAGGTCCCGGCGAAGCTTCCGTGGACGGTCTTTTGTACTCGGCGGCGTGCCGCGACCCCCGGGCTGGCCATGTCGTGCAGGACGAGGATCTCCTCACCCTCAAGACTGATCGTCCACTCCTCCCAGCCGTCCCACTGGGCTTCGCCTCCCCGCCTCGCCCGCGCGCGATGCAGGACGACCTCTCCCAGCTCGGTCCGGGCGCGCGCGTAGAGGCGTCGCTCCTTGGCGGGATCCCGCCAGTCGCCGGGGCTGACATCGCGTTCGAACTTCATGCCGATTCACCTGCGGTTTCGGGCAGTGCACTCGGATGGGCCCCACCGGCTCCTGGGGGATCCGCCGGGTCCATCCGCCTGTCGGGGGTGGGTAGGTGGGACGGGGAGCGGCGGACGCGGGTCAGGGGTCGCGTCCGTCGTCGCGTTCATCGTCGCGTCCGTCACCGTGTCCGTCGTCGTCCTCGGGGTGCCGGGTGCGGTGGCGCCGCAGGTACCAGAGCAGCAGGGCGACGGCGACGAGCACGGCGATCGCGATGGCGGCGACCCGCCCGACCGTGCCCTCCACCCTGGTGTAGGCGGCTCCGGCGAAGTAGCCGAGGAGGGTGAAGCCGACGCCCCAGGCGATACCGCCGAGGACGTTGTAGAACAGGAACCGGCGGTACGGCATCCGTGACACCCCGGCCAGCGAGGGCACCAGCGGGCGGAAGAAGGCGATGAACCGGCCGACGAAGACGGCGGCCGGACCGCGTCGGCGGATCAGGTCCTGCGCCGTGTCGACCCGCTTGGCGTGGCGCCGCAGCGGGCGGGTGCGCAGGATCGCCGGGCCGAGGTGGCGGCCGATCTCGTAGGCGGCGGAGTCGCCGAGGACGGCCGCGCAGACCACCACCAGGACCATCCAGCCGAGCGAGGCCCGGCCCTGGTGGGCGAGGAAGCCGCCGAGGACGGCGGCGCTCTCGCCGGGGATGAAGAAGCTGAAGAACAGGGCGTCCTCGGTGAAGACCATGCCGCCGACGACCGCGTACACGACCGGGCCGGACAGGCTGCGCAGCCAGTCGGTGATCGCGCCCATCGGCCCCCCTCGCCAGGGATCGGTCCGCTTTCCGCCCTGATGTCAGCTCTGTTCCCATGATGACCCGGTCGGGCGGGGAGCGCGTCCGCGCGCGGGGGACCGGGGCGCCGGAAGGGTGGCGGCCGCGGGTCAGGGGCCGTCGCCGCCGGACAGGGCGGCGCCGGATCCCTCGTGCGGGCCACCGCCGGTGCGGGCGACGGCTTCGCGGGCCGCGCGGCCGCCCAGCAGAGCGGCCCGGGCCGCGACGTCCGGCAGCAGCCGGCGCAGCGCCCGGCGCCCGTGGAGCGCGACCAGCAGGGCGGTCTCCCCGGGCCCGGGCGCCGCGGCCCCCGCGGCCGCCAGTCCCGCGGCGCCGGGCAGGGGGTGACGGCGGCGCAGCCCGCGCAGCAGCCGGTGCCCGGCCAGTGTGCGCGCCGGCGTGCACAGGAACCCGAGCGCGAGCGCCGCCACGGGCAGGCCCGCCCCGCCCGCGCCCCGCGCCTCGGCAAGCGCGGCCGCGACGCCGGCGGTGACGGTCAGCAGGTGCGCCGCCGCCAGCCGGACCCGGCCGCAGCGCAGGCCGCGCCGCACCAGGTCGACGCGGAGCTCCTCCCGGGCCCGGCGCACCGGCGGGGCGGTCGCGGCGTCGGCCCACGACAGGGTCCGGCCGAACGCCGCCCACGCGGCGCGGTGCAACGGCGTCCCGTCCCGCCCGGGCGAGTTGTGGACCACCCTGCGCAGCCGGCCCCGCCGGTCGACGTCGAGCACCCCCGCGAGGTGCAGCTCGACGACGGCCGCCACCAGCGCGGCCCTCGGCCCCCCGCGGACCCCCGCGAGCCCCGCCGCCGTCAGGTCGTCCGACCGCCCCCGGACGGGCAGCCACCGCAGCAGTCCCGCCCCGGCCAGGGCGGCCACCGCGCCCACCACACCGTTCGTCCCCACCGTGCCCCCTTCACGCCGGACATCCGGCGGCCCTCCCCCGGGTCGCCCTCCCCGCAGGACGACACCGCCGGGCCGGCAGTTCCCCCGAGGGCCCCCTCCGCCGACCGGCCCGTGCCGGCCTCCCGTCGCCGCCGGACGTGCCGCAGGCACCGCACGAGGTGTGCGGTGCCTGCGGCTTGCGCGCGTGCGATCGGGTTCGGACCGGGCGTCAGGCGCGGGCGAGGTAGAAGCCACCGTGGCCGCTGCAGCCGATCCCCCAGTAGGGGCCCGAGCGGAAGCCGGCCGGGATCGGCGAGTTCGGGCAGGTGAGCAGGCCGACCTTCGCGAGCTGGTGGTACCAAGCACCGACCCCGTTGCAGCCGGGGACCTGGTAGCCGGTCACGACGTAGCCCGGGACGATCGGGGAACCGCCGCAGGTCCAGATCCCGTCCGTCAGCTTCTCGGCCCTAAAGGACCGAGCTTGCAGCTAAGCGCGTGACTGGCTGCCACGTCCCTGCCGCGTCTGGGTCGTTCCTACGGTGAGGTA